>JALUKQ010000001.1 GCA_027056485.1 Campylobacteraceae bacterium
GTGAGTCGCTCTTTGGCTTCTTCTGAGGGTGCTTTGCTTATCATTGACGCTGCCCAAGGAGTTGAGGCTCAAACTATTGCCAATGTTTACATAGCTATGGAGAATGATTTAGAACTTCTGCCAGTGGTGAATAAGATAGATTTACCTGCTGCTGAACCTGAAAGAGTACTTGAAGAGGTTGAAGATGCTATTGGTATAGATTGTACAGAACACTCTTTGGTCTCTGCAAAGACAGGTTTGGGTGTTCCTGAACTTATCGAAGATATTGTGGCTCGTATTCCTGCTCCAAGTGGGGATGAAGAGGCTTCTACTAAAGCTCTAATCTATGACTCTTGGTTTGACAACTATTTGGGTGCTTTGGCACTGGTACGTGTCTATGAGGGTAGCATTGAGAAGGGTCAAAAGATTCAGATTATGAGTACAAAAGAGGAGCATGTGGTGTTGGATTTGATGTATCCTAACCCTATCGCTCCTATTAAAACCTCTAAAATTAAAACAGGTGAAATTGGTATTGTAGTAACAGGTCAAAAGACTGTTGATGGACTTCAAGTAGGGGACACGGTAACTGATGCTAAAAATCCTACACCTAATTACATTGATGGATTTGAACCTGCTAAACCGTTTGTATTTGCAGGTATTTACCCGATTGAGACGGATAGATTTGAAGATTTACGTGATGCTCTTGATAGATTAAAACTCAATGATAGTTCTATTACCTATGAGCCAGAGAGTTCACTCGCTTTGGGTTCAGGTTTTAGAACAGGTTTCCTTGGGATGTTACACATGGAGGTCATTAAAGAGCGTTTAGAACGTGAGTTTAACTTAGAACTTATTGCCTCTGCACCTACGGTTGTTTATGAAGTAGAGATGACCAATGGAACACGAATTGAGATTCAAAATCCATTTGATATGCCAGAAGTTCAAAAGATAGATACGATTTTTGAACCTTATATTAAAGCCACCATTTTAGTACCAAATGACTATCTTGGAAATGTAATTAAACTGCTTAATGACCGTCGTGGTATTCAGATAAAAATGGACTATATTAACTCGGAGCGTGTTCTTTTGGAGTATGATTTACCCATGAATGAGATTGTGCTTGACTTCTATGATAAACTCAAAAGTACTACTAAGGGCTATGCAAGTTTTGACTATGAACCTGTAGGATTTAGAGCAGGAGACTTGGTAAAACTTGACATTAAAGTGGCAGGTGAAGTGGTAGATGCTCTTTCTATTATTGTCCCTAGAGAAAAAGCTCGAACACGTGGTTTGGCTTTTGTTAAATCGCTTAAAGAACTCATTCCAAGACAGCTATTTGAAGTTGCTATTCAGGCTAGTATTGGAAATGAGATTATTGCAAGAACAAACGTTAAGTCTACAGGTAAAAATGTAACAGCTAAGTGTTATGGTGGGGATATTACGCGTAAACGTAAGCTGCTAGACAAGCAAAAAGCTGGTAAAAAGCGTATGAAGGCTATCGGCTCTGTAAATGTTCCACAAGAGGCGTTTATGGCTGTACTTAAATTAGACTAAAAATTCTTGATAAAGCTCAATCTTTAAAAGATAAAGATTAGGCTAAAATATTATAAATAAAATTTCAAGGATTTAGTTTGGGTTGGGAAATACATGTACACCTTATTGCTGCCGTATCATGGATTGGTGGTTCTGTCTTTATGTTTGTTTTGGGTATTTCATTACGAGGTAAAGAGAACCAAGATGCAGTCTATCCTAGA
>JALUKQ010000002.1 GCA_027056485.1 Campylobacteraceae bacterium
AAAAAGATGCAAAATATTATAATATTATTGAGATAGAGATTCAAAATGGCTCTGTCATGGCAAAGTTTCCAAGTAACAAGGTGATACATGGAGAAGTCTATAGTAATAATGATTTTACACTTCTTTTGATAGACCATTCGATTATAAAGATTCATAGTATCAATATAAAAGATAAGCTTTTTCGAGTGAGTATCATAGGAAAAGAGCAAAATATGTACCATAGAGATGTACTGATTTTTGGTCTTATGTCAAGAGAAAAACTCTCTGATGAACAAGTACTAATGCTCTTAGATAGCATACATCAAAAGGGTGATGAGTCGTTTAGGTTAAAAATTTCTAATGAGTTTGACTCTACTTTGGCTTATTTTGATATGGGGTAAAAATTTGCTATTTATAGAGGGGCATTACATAAATATATTGTATACCCCCTCCTTTTTTGAATTTATGGGTAAGAGAGATTATTTTAAACGATATGTAATCCCAGTTGTAAAGGATGTACCCCAATCTTTGGTTTCATTGATTCCACCAGATGTTTTAGCTAAATTTAATGTACTGGTTAAGTCCAAATTATTGGCTAAATAGTATCTAAATGTTGATGATAGGCTATTGGTTGTTACATCATCTTGTCCTTGGTCACCCTTTGTAAATCCTAATAACCAAGAGTTTTCCCAGTCAATTGTATTTGAAAGTTCATATGTATAAGAGAGGGTATTGTCAAATTTGTAATCAGTTGTTGTCTTATTATCTAGACTTTTTCTAAGAACAGCTGTGTTTCTAAATTGTGATTGATATCCTATTGGTAGTGCATAATCAAACATAGCATCAGCTGTGGTCTCTTTATCTAAACCATCAAAATTTGTAAGGTCTTGACCCAATCCACCTTTTACTAACCAACCATGAAGTCGCTCATTAGGTCTTTGAATATCAAGTACATCAGCAATTCTTACGGTACCAAATGCTCCAATACCTTCTTTTTTAATTGCACCTGAATCCTTAAGCACTTTTTCCATATCAGTATACCAATATTGTTTGTATTCACGATTCCCATGTTTGCTGATATATTCATCTTCTAAACCAATAATTTTTGCTAATTTCATCATGGCTTCATCGGAAACAGTTTTGTTAACAATTTTATGCTCTTTTAAATCGGCAACAATTCTTAAAGCTTTAGCCAATGGTGTTGCCACATACATACGACCATATCCTGCACCTATACCAACATTAATGGCATCATCACCATTATCAGCAGCAACACTTTTTTTATACTGTATACCTGTACTACCATAAACAAAAGTAGTATCATCATTATTCAAATATTTATTGATATCAGTGTTTAATTTTGTATCATAAGAACTTTGGCTTTTATCACCACTATTTGCTCCTTTAGAGACAGCAGCATTGCCATCTGCAGTTAAATTCCAAATTAATGGAGCAGTAGTATAGATATTATCATATGAAACAGTCCCTGAAGCATCATAGCTGGTTTGATCTTGATTTCCACTATTAATTTGAAGTTGACCACCTATATAAGCGTTTTGATAGGTTCCTTCAATAACTTTATAATCTGTCATTTCAATTGCTTGTATACTTTGTACTGTAGTTAGTAGTCCTATTAGAACTATGGATAGTTTAATTTTATTCATTGTTGTACTCCTGTAATTTTTTACAAGTGTATTATAAAGCAATAAAAATTAAATTTTGTTATTATATATTTGAAAAAATGAAAAAATGAAAAATAGAATAGATATTTTACTCTTTTAGGATTTTTGGGACATCATAATATGTTTCTGTAACTATTAATTAAAACTGTGCAATTTGACATTAATATCTTTATAAATACGATAAAATGCCAAACATTTTTTAAAGTAGAGGAAGAAGATGATAACAGCGTCGATAGATTTTGGAACTACTAACTCGGTTGTGGGTATTAACAACAATGGTGTTATAGAGATGGTGCCTTTAGGAAAAGAGAGCCTAGAGACTAAAACTGTTCTGTTTTATAGCTTTGAAGATAAAAACTTCTACGTGGGTGATGAGGCTCTTTCTGAGTTGAAGCTTGATACCTTGGGGCGTTATTTGGTAGCTTTAAAATCTTTTTTAGGTGCTGCTGAAAATATAGAAACTACATTAGGTACGACTACTTATCTTCTTAGTGACCTTATAGCCATTATTTTACGACGTTTTAAGTGGGTACTTGACAAGAAAGCAGGGCAGAGTATAGAGCGTGTGGTTTTAGGGCGACCTGTACGTTTTAACGATGATGACGATGAGCTTGACCAACAAGCCCAAGATAGGTTAGAAGCAGCAGCCTTACAAGCTGGGTTTAAAGAGGTGGTGTTTCAGTATGAACCTATAGCAGCAGCACTTTCATATGAAAAAGATATCTCAAAAGAAGAACTTATTTTAGTAGCAGATATAGGTGGAGGGACTACAGACTACAGTATTATTCGTGTGGGTAGGAAGCATGCTGGCAACAGAAAAGAGGATATCTTAGCTACACATGGTACGTATGTGGGTGGAAATAGTTTTGACTCAGAGATTATCAGAGCGTTTGTAGTAAAGCACTTGGGACAGGGGTCACTCTATAAAAATATGGGTAAAGAGATGGAGATAGGTCCTGCTCTTTATAACGACTTCTCAGAGTGGCACAAGTTTCAAAAAATGTACGACCCAAACGTGATTTATAGTATTGAGAAGTTTATCTATATGGCATATGACAAAGATGAAATTAGCCGTCTCTTAGAGCTTATAAAAGAGGGGCATTACTTTGCTTTTTCTGAGAAGATTATAGAATCAAAAATTAATCTATCGTTTAATGACTCTACTCAAATAGAGATGAATATGTTTGAAAAACCCTTTACCCAAGAGCTAACACAAAAAGCTTTTAATGCTGTTATATCCCATCATACCGATAAGATAAAAAGCACTTTAGCTGAGACTATGGCTATGGCAAACATAGAGTATAAAGATATAGATAGAGTCTTTTTAACAGGTGGTTCAACCCTTGTTCCTGCTGTGAGTAATATCTATAAAGAGTTGTTTGCAGAAGAGAAATTGGTACATACTGATGTCTTTTCAAGTGTGGGGTATGGTTTGGCTATTTATGCTGGTGAGGTTTGGGAGCCATACAACTAATCATTTACTTTGTTGCATAAAGATTTTTTAGGCACAATATATTATATATATGGCAAAATACAAACTTAAATAAAAGGATGTTAACGTGAAAAAAATATTACTTCTAATAGCCATTTTCTTTATAGCTGTCTACTTTGTATTGACCAAGTTTTTTCCTGATGTAGAGATAAACAAATATGACTCTTTAGCGACAGTGCAAGAGCAAAAAGCTATAGAAAAAGGTTGGATTCCGAAGAATATTCCTGTAACTGCGTATGATATAGTAGAGACGCATGATATGGATACTAATGTAGTTTTAGGAAAATTTTCTTATAAAGAACAAGATGAAGAAAGTTTTTTATCTGCTTTAAAAGCAGAGGGTGAAGTGTTTAAATCTGGGGACTTTTTATTTAAAGTTGATAAAGAGGCTAACTTAGTCAACTTTAAGAATAAATAGAGCTTTTTAATCGTAAACATCATCCATCTCAAAGTCATAGTCGGGTTCTAGGAGAGGTACTGAGTCAATAGAATCTGGATTAACTTCTGCATAGCCTAAATCATACTCTTCACCTTGATAAAAAGTCTGTTCTCTTGCAAATTTTTTCTCTCTTTCTATCTGTTTTTGAAGCTGTTTTTCTACTTTAGATACTTTATCTACTTTTGTGTTGTTTGTTTCAGAGGTAGTATTGGTTTCAAGTGAGGTATTTGACTCAGTGCTTATGTTGCTTTCATTACTACTATTGTTTTGGGCATGTAGTGAAAGAATCATAATGGTTATGATAAATAGGTTTTTCATAAGTTTTCCTTATTATTTTATTTACTTTTAGTTATATATAGTATAACATAAATATAGTTCTATAAATAGAGTATAATTCTTTTTTGATAATAAAGGATGATATATGGATAAAATAGGCATAAAATTTTTAGATAACTTAACATATGAAGATTTTGAAAGTTTTCAGTATTTGCTGGATTATGATTTTGAATATGATGATTTGTACGAGTATATTGAAAAGCAAAAAATTATAGAGCTTGATATAGAGGAAGATGAAGATAGAGAAGAGGATTTAGAAGCCTTAAGAGTACTTTTAGCTGAGTTTGACAGAAAAGAGTTAAAGTATGCCTTGTATAGTTTTTCAGATGAATGGGTTTCTAGAGAGTTATCTCAATTATGTTAATATTTAAATAATTAAATGGAGATGCTAGATGAATGATATAAAAGTAAAAAAGGCAGATTCTCCTTATATTTTCTCTTTTCCTCATAGTGGACAAGTGCTGAGTCCTGAAATGGAGTGGCAGTTAACTTCTGAAGCATGGAAATTTTTGCCTAATGTTGATTGGTATTTAAACGAGCTGTATGGATTTTTGTCAAACTATAAAGTAAATATTATCTCTACACCTCATAGCAGATATGTGGTAGATGTTAACCGTCCTGCAGACTCTGAGAGACTGGGTAACTATAGACGCTCTTTAGTTTACGATACCAATACTTGGGATGAAGAAATTTATGCTTTAAAGCCTACTATGGAAGAAGTGGAGAGACGAATAGATAGATATTATAAATCTTATCATGAAGAGCTACAAGCTCTTATAGAAGAGAAAATAAAAGAGTTTGGAAAAGTTTACCTACTTGATATGCACAGTTTTATGGGCCCAATAACTGCCGATGTATGTATTGGAAACAGAAATGATACCACATGCTCTAAAGAGTTTGTAGATAAAGTTTATGAAGCTTTTTCATTGGAAGATTTTTTTACTGTAAAAAATGATATTTTTATAGGTGGATACATCACCAAACATTATGCTTATAAAGATATCATAGAGACAATTCAGATAGAGTTACGATATACTAACTACATAGAAGCGTGTGACTTGGATGTACGTCATGTACCAGAGAAAAACACAACTCTTTTTTCTGAGACGGCTTTACGTTTAGAGAGGGTTATTGAACATATGGGGATTGAAAAAAAAGATAAAAGTATATTTGGTGGGATGTTTCGTTAATGAAAGAAAGTATGAGTTGAAATTTTATTTCAAAGGAGTTTTTTAAGGAGGTAATGTGGTCTAATATTACATTTACTTCAACTCATAAAGTGGAATCTTAGGGAGTAGTTATCGATTCCACATCTTTCATGTTTGTATTATATAAGCTATAGATAAACCGTTGGACAATAAAAGGTCAATGGTTTATTAACGAGCTGTTTCTCTCTCTATTTTTCTTTTTCCCAAAACATCTACTATTTTGGTAACCACTAAGTCAGAAGTAACATTTAGTGAAGTCCTAGCCATATCTAAAATACGGTCAACAGCTACAATAATAGCTAAGTACTCAACAGGTAAACCCACTTGGTTTAAGATAACCACCATCATAACCAATGATGCAGAAGGAAGAGCAGCTACCCCTACAGAGAGTGCAACGACAGTAACACCCAAAATAAGTTGGTCACCAATGGTCATGGCTACTCCTGCTAAGTTGGCGATGTAAAGAACAGCTATGGTTAGGTAAGCAGCTGTTCCATCCATGGAGACTGTAGCACCTAATGGTAGTACAAAACCAGCTGAGTCTTTACTTACCCCACCTTTTTCTTGAACCACTTGTAAACTGACAGGTAGTGTAGCAGCAGAAGAAGCTGTAGAAAATGCCATGATACTGGCTTCTTTTACAGCATTTAAGTAGGTGTACGGGTTGATTTTAGCAAAGAATGCAAGTACCATGGGCAGAGTGATAACAGCATGAATAATAATAACAGCCATAACCACAAGTACATACTCCCAAAGTCCTAAAATAACATCAATCCCTTGTTTCGCAATAATATAAGCTATAAGTGAAAAGACACCAATTGGTGTTAAGTTTATAACCCATTTTGCAATGTGGAACATCGCTTCATTGATGGAGGTAAAAAGGTCAAAAAGCACATCTTGGTGCTTTTGGTCAAGTTTAAATGAGGCTAAGGCTAAGAAGACAGCAAA
>JALUKQ010000003.1 GCA_027056485.1 Campylobacteraceae bacterium
CTTCTTATAAATTTAAAGATATCTTTTTCTTTGCTTATAACTTAACGAAAAGGGGAAAAGAGAATGGCAGATTACCAAGATTTTAAAAATATTATAAAACCCATACATAGCTTAAGACAATTAGTTGCAAGCTATTATGTAGCGGAAGCAATAATTGATATTAGGGACGAAAGAAAAAATAAAGTGAAAAAATATGGGAAAGACTCTTTGCCACAATTACATTGCGAAAATCCAAGGTCTAAAATTCTATATGAAAAGTTTGCTGAATTAGTTGGATTTTCACCAGTTTTTGTTTTTCTAGTAAAAAGAGGATTAGAAACTATTGAAATATATAAATTTATTGACGACCCCTCTGTTATAACACAAGCAAGTCAAGATACAGCTCATTTAAGTAATGCTTTTGGAACGACATTTGCCTCATTATCAAGAATTAACCTTGAAGAGCATACATTAAATGTTTTTGAGGAAGGCATTAAAATCGGGGAAAAAAAAGGAAGAATTATGCAGATTGCTCTTCCTATGGTAGGTTGTTTATTTCATGATTTTGGAAAGAGTTCTAAATTAAGAAATGAACTTCTTGGAGAAATGGTAGGGAAAGGGTATAAAGCTCATGCTGAGGTTTCAGATATGTATGTCAGAGAATTGTTAGCAAAAGATTATCATAAAGTCTTTCCAAATAATTCGATAGAGACAATAGAACTATTAGCTAATATAGTTAAAAATCACCACCCTAACGACAGAAAAAAGAAATCAGATACTATGATATCTATGGTTATTCAAGCAGATATGATGGCAAGGAAAAGTGAACTAGCTAAGGTAAAGAAAGGTTTAATAAAATAATTTGATTTTTTTTATCTTATAAGGTATTCTACTACTATAAATAATATCATAGTAGAGGACGAAAATATGGCTATAAAACAAGAAGAATTTGAAGCGTTAATTGAAAGAGAAGGAATTCAAGATTTCCTTTGGGCGAGGACAGCAGAGAATATAGAGGGAACAGAAATTTGCTTATATGAATTAGCAAATGACCGTTGGGGTGTGGTATTCCAAACTTTTCCACCTTTCTATGCTTCTAAATTAGCTGAAAAAAAATTAGAAACATTTTATAAAATGAATCTACCTGAGAGAAGTAGTATTCAGTTCTTTATGTTTACAAGCAGAAATCTTTCTTTATTTAAAAATTCTTATATACATATTCATAAAAACCCAGTAAATGTATTAAACCAAGACGTCTTAAGAGAACTTGCAGACAATAAAATAGAATGGATTGATACATATACAGAAAAGAGTTTATTTGAGAATAAAGGTATCGATTTTAGATTAAGAAATTATATTAATTTAGTTTCAGTAACAATACCAAAGATAAATGAACATGGAAATGAAGTTTCAAAAACAGAAATAATAAACCTGTTTTCTAAAGTATATACAGGATTATCCGATTTTGCACCGAAAAAATTTACTCAAACTAATTATGTTTCATTAATTAGGGAAATTTTTATTCCTGACGCAGAAATGGCAGAAATTCCAGAAGACCACAGAACATATATAAATGACCAATGTGTAGATACAAATAGCACTTTAGTATTAGAAGACGATAACGGGACAATGGGAATAGGAAAGCTAATTTCAAAGAAAGAATATGAGAGACTACAGAAAGAAGATTTAGATTTTATTCAAGAAGAAAACGACGAAGAGGAAGACGAAAGTTTTGTAGGCTTATTAA
>JALUKQ010000004.1 GCA_027056485.1 Campylobacteraceae bacterium
TGAACTTTTTCAATGCTTTTCCTTTTTGCTAATTGAAAACATTGTATAGTGCATCAACTTAAGAGGTGGTAAAAGAGTATGATTTGAACCATTTAGCCATCTTTGCAATTTTGTATTATCTAAAAAACCTGCTAAAATGGTTAGAAAAGAGCCTATGTTTATGTCTATTATATCTCTAAAAAATATCACCAAAATCTTTAACAATAAAAACATTATTGAGAATCTATCACTAGAGATAAATCATGGAGAAATCACCTGTTTACTTGGCAATTCTGGTTTAGGAAAAACAACGGTTTTACGGCTTATTGCAGGTTTAGAGAAGCCAACAGATGGTGAAATATATATTAGCAATAGACTCGTAAGCAAAGATGGAAAAATCATCATCCCCCCAGCACAAAGAGAGATAGGTTTTATTTTTCAAGATTTGGCACTTTGGTCTCATATGAGTGTTTATGAGAACATTGCTTTTGGACTTAAATTAAAAAAGAGTCAAAATATAGAGCAAAAGGTCATAGAAATTTTAGAGTTTTTTGGAATAGGGCAATATAAAGAGAGTTATCCCAATCAGATATCAGGAGGGCAACAGCAACTCGTAGCTATTGCACGGAGTTTGGTACTAAAACCTAAAATACTCCTGATGGATGAGCCTCTTACCAACTTAGATATTTACCTAAAAGAGAAGATGCGAAAACAGATTAAAGAGTTAAGAGATGTTTTTGATGTAAGCATTGTTTATGTAACTCATGATTATGAAGAGGCATATGCTTTGGCAGATGAAGTCGTAATGATTGAAAATGGAAAAAGTAGAAAAGTATCAGTAAAAAGTGCTAGTATTAGCAAAAAGGAGTAGTATGATGAAGCAAATAATTCCTATATTTATAATCTTATTGATAGGTTGTAGTGATGAAAAACCTAGCATAGCAACACCCATTGAGGTAGAGAGTTCAGAAAGTTTTGAAGATAATTTCTCCAAGCAAGATAGCTCATGGAAAATCAAAACAGGTAAGTGGAGTTTTGAAAATGGTCTTTTAAAGCAGTCTGCTACTGATGAGCATTTTCCTTTGATTCTTTTAGAAAAAGAGAAACTTTCAGATGTAGATATATCGGTAAAGTTCAAACCCATATCGGGGAATATAGATGCCAGTGGAGGTGTTGTTTTTAGAGCCGTGGACAAGGACAATTACTTTATTGTTAGAGCCAATGCTTTAGAAGATAATTTTCGTTTGTATACGTTTAAAGATGGTTATCGTTCTGAGATTGCTTCATCTACGGTAACTCCTCCTACACTTGGGGAGTTTCATAACATAAGAGTGCTTGTTAAAGGTGAGCATATTCAGGCTTATTTAGATGGAAAACTTTATATTGACCATCATGACAACTCTTTTTCGAAGGGTTATGTTGGGTTATGGACAAAGGCTGATTCTGTTACAGAGTTTGATGACTTAATCATTAAATCAGGAGCTAAATAGATGAAAAATTTACTTTTGATGACTTTTGTACTTTTAACTTTTATCTCTTGTTCTAAAGAGTCAAAAGATGAAGTAACGGTTTATACTACGGTTGATCAGATATTTTCTGAGCCAATTTTGAAAGATTTTGAAAAAGAGACAGGCATAAAGGTCAAAGCCATTTATGATACTGAAGAGACAAAGTCTACAGGTGTACTCAATAGAATTATTGCTGAGAAAAACAATCCTCATTGTGATGTTTTTTGGAGTGGTGACCCCATTCGAGCGATTGTTTTAAAAAATAGAGGTATAACTATGGGGTATGATTCACCCGTAGCTAAAGATATTTCCGAGCAGTTTAAAGATGCAGCGTATCATTGGATAGGCTTCTCAGCTCGTGCTAGGGTACTTGTCTATAATAAAAATCTACTCAAAGCAGATGAGGTTCCAGACTCTATCTTCGATTTGTTAGATAAAAAATATAGAGCAAAATTTGCTATTGCTAACCCTTTATTTGGTACTACCTCTTTTCATTTTGCTGCGTTGTTCTCTACCTTGGGTGATAAAAAAGCCAAAGAGTTGTTTTCAGGATTTAAGAAAAATCATCTGCTAATAGCTACAAGTAATGGTGATGTTAAAAAACGTGTCCTAAATGCAGAGATAGCCTGTGGCTTGACCGATACCGATGATGCTTTTACGGCTATGGAGGAGTCAAAAAATATGGGAATTGTTTTTCTTGACCAAAAAGGAATAGGAAGTTTGGTTATGCCCAACACCGTTTCACTCATGAAAAATTCACCTCATAATAGCAATGGAAAGAGATTGATTGATTATCTTCTTTCCAAAGAAATAGAGAAAAAACTGGCTATCTCTTCAGCTCAAATGCCTCTGCATAAAGGAGTTAAAACACCTAAAAATGTTCCCTCTCTTGACAATATTGTAGCAATGAAGATTGACTATGAGAAGACAGCGAAAAAGTTAGAGGAGATACAGGGCTATCTTAAAACTTGGGGAGAATAATATCAAAAATAAGTTTTACATCTTACCCATAGCTATTTTTTTATTTTTAGTAGCTTTACCTCTAGTAAACATTTTCTTTGACTCATTTTTTACAGAGGGTGTTTTTGGCTTAGCTAACTATGTGGAAGTATTAAATAAAAAGACCATAATGTTAGTTCTTAAAAGTTTGGAGTTAGCCTTTTTCGTGGCGATATTGGCTACACTCTTGGGAGGTTTTTTTGCCTTCTTTCTTACTAAAACTAATCTTCCATTTAAAAACTTTTTTAAACTTCTGTTTCTAGCTCCTCTTTTTCTCTCTCCATATATTTTAACTCTTTCGTGGGTTGATTTTTTTGTGTATTTTCAGGGTGGAAAGGAGTTTATCTACAGTTTTTGGGGTGTTATTTTTGTTTTGACATTGATCTTTACGCCTTTGGCAATGCTGGTTATAGCTAGTGGGCTTGACAATATTAATGCCAAACTAGAAGAGGCAGGGCTTATGATAAGCAGTTATCCTCAGGTACTTTTTAAAATTATTTTTCCTTTGGTCAAGCCAGCTATATTATCTTCATTTATCTTGGTTTTTGTCTTGGCTCTTTCTGAGTTTTCTGTTCCTGCTTTTTTGTCAGTTAAAGTTTTGACTACCGAGATATTTACTCAGTTTTCGGCTTTTTATAACTATGGGTTAGCATTGGCAAACTCTATGATATTGGTATTTATTTCAATACTTTTACTACTAAGTGAGAAATTTTATCTTGCTGATGCCTCTTTTCTCTCTATGAGTACCAAGTCACAACAGAGCAGAATAGTTGAACTTGAAAGTAGTAAATATCCTCTGTTTATGATTCATCTTTTGTACCTTTTTTTCTCTATTGTTATTCCTGTTGTGGTACTTTCTGTGCAGAGTTTTGATAGTGGAAGCGTATACTTTTTTCAAGTCATTACTCTCTTGATACCTAATATTATAAACTCACTATTCTATGCAATCATAGGGGCTTTGGTACTTTTACTCTTTGGTTTTCTTTTTGCATATATATCTGTAAAAGAGAAGATTAAAGCGATGGATACACTGCTACTGATTGTTTTTTCTGTTCCTTCAACGGTACTGGGGATTGGGCTTATAAAATTTTTCAATACACCAAGTCTGGATTTTATCTACAGTAGTTTTTGGATTATTATTATTGCCTATTTGGGGAAGTTTCTTTTTATTAGCCATAAGCTTATTGGTAATGCTTTAATACAGATACCTAAGTCGTTAGAGGAGTCAGCTGAGATGATGGGAGCAGGTTTTTTCAAGCGAATACAAAAGATTATTTTGCCTCTAATAGCCGATAAAATTTTTATAGTATTTATTATTTGTTTTATATTTTCATTAGGAGAGTTGGGTGCGACCATATTAGTCTACCCAGCAGGTAGTGCTGTGATGGGTATAAAGCTCTACACCATTATGGCAAATGCCCCACAGAGCCTTGTATCAGCTATGAGTTTAGTTATTTTGTTGGTGACAGTTTTGGCTATTGTTGTATTGGTGCTTTTCTATAGAGTCTTTGTTTTTTACAGATTATCTAAATAAGATTATGCTATGATGAAAGTAGATATTTAAACGATAGGAATAAGTTATGAAAAAGATAAATACTATAGCCATACTCATTTTTTTACTACTCTTTTCAATCAATGGATTTTGTGAGGATATTAGCACAGAAAAAAAAGCAGTTTATGATTTAACTACAAAAGATATTGAAATTATTGAAAAACGATTAATAGGAAGCATTATTTCAAATAGTGATTACTACCAAAGTAAGCTTCAAGAGTACAAAGTAAAAGTAGTGATTCATGGCGATGCCTATAAGTTTTTTATGAAAGACTTGAATAATACAGCATATGCTTTTGATAGAAAACTTGTAGAGAAAAAAACTGAACTAGGAAAGAGGCTAGAGTCTTTATCTAAACTTTATAATGTTGAGTTTGAGGTCTGTGAAGTTGGTATCAAAAATAGAGCTCTTAGTCCAAAAGCTTTTTATCCTTTTGTTGCTATGGTTCACAATGCCATCATTGGTCTTGTTGATGCTCAAAATGATGGATATGCCTATATTCCGATAGATTAAAACTCATTTGTTAGAAGTAATAATGAAAAACTATCTAAGATATCTTATAGTCTTTATACTATTTGGTTCACTTTTCTTCACTTACACCATAACCATAGAACCCTCAACCATTAAAGCCGTTGTCGATAAAAAACTCCCTTTGAAGATAGAGAAAAAAGGTCTTCTGATTACGGTTAATCAGATAGATATTGTAAAAGTTTTAAACAATGTAGTAGAATCAAAAATGGATGTAGATGTAAAGATAGACAATAGTACAAAAGTAGGTAAGTTTTTACCTAAAAAGAGTCTACACTTGACCCTTTTAATAGAGAGCATACCTAAAGTTCATGGTACATTTTTACAGTTTGAAGTCTTCTCTTTTAAAGTGAACAAAATTATTAAAATTAAAGAGGTTAAAGGAGCTTTGAAAAAGAAGTTAGAGTCTATAAAATTTTCTATAAAGAGCTTAGAAAAAATTTCTTGGATATTTTCTGCAAAAGCAATAAAGTTTCAAGATAATGGAGAGTTACTGCTTAGAGTTGGACTCTCTAAGCTTATTATTTTTCTTTTAATTCCTCTCTTTTTATTGCGTGAGATTGGTCTCTTATTGATTGTTCTTTATCAAAAGTTTTTATCTCCTAGAAAAAAGTACCGATGTGCCAAAGGTCAGTTCTACCAAAATAGTACTTGCTCTAGTAGCACTAAAGAGGCTTTAAAAAAAGATGGATTTATAGCAGGTATTAAAGAGTACCGACGCTCAACAAAAGAGTGTAAGATAGCCTATCAAACGCTTAGCAAAGATAAACGAAGAGATGGAACATCATGTGATTGCTCTTATTGTTCAGGATGTAATGTAGGCTCATGTGATGGAGCAGGTTCCTTTGGCTCTGCTTGTGACTGTAGTGGTGCTGTACCTTGTGAGGTAGGGAGTTGTTGAAGTTATACACCTTTCCCCAAGCATTTTACAATATAGATGGAGTTACTATACTTTTACATCATGAGAACAATTGTATTTTACATAAAAAACTACATTCAGATGTTAAAGATGCTGATGTACTAATCTAAAGGGTCAAACGTTTCATCCCCATCAATATAAAAAATAATCCAAATATCAACCTTGACAAAAAATATTAAATCATTATAATATAATTATGAGAGGTATATAACTTTTAAAAAAGCTTGATGACGCGTAGGGTGCATCATTGGCTAGTTTGGCGTGTTGGGCTTGGGTGGTGGATTTCATGGGTTCCTTCTAACCTATGTTAATATTTTGCTGTTTTTTTGACATGATGGGGTGTACGTGTAAAGATTTTTTGATTTTTTTTACACGTTCCCTCTACATGTAAAGATTTTTACATTTTCTTTACACGTTTTGAAAAAGTTTAAAAAGCTTATTATGTACATAAAAGACCTCTTTCCCTATCTTCTCACTATTTAAAATTCCCATGTTTTCAAGCTCTTTAAGATAGTTACTTGCTGTTGGTCTCGATACATTTAAATGCTTCTCAATAAAAGCTCTTTTTGTATA
>JALUKQ010000005.1 GCA_027056485.1 Campylobacteraceae bacterium
ACAGGTGGAATTGAAGTTGGAATGCCTCCATTTGAAGCAGGTTGTAGTAGAAATGATACTGACTTTTTACATGTATACAACTGGAAAAAGTTGGCTGAACTTGCAAAAGATGACAAAAATGTAAAAGTTGTTAATGGTATGAGAATCGTTCCTATGGATGTAGCTGTTAAAAATGACTGTTTCTTCCTTGTTCCTGAACCAAAATCTCCACATGGTGTAGATGTCTCTCCTGATGGTGAGTATATTACAGTTTGTGGTAAGCTAGACACTCACGCTTCTGTTTACAAATGGAGCAAAATCAAAAAACTTATTGCTGATAAAAAGTATGCTGGAAAAGACCCTTATGGTATACCAATCTTAGATATGAAATCAGCACTTCACGGTCAAGTAGAGTTGGGACTTGGACCATTGCATAATCAGTACTCAAATGTAGATGGTGAGATTTATACTTCACTCTATGTTGACAGTCAGATTGTAAAATGGAACTACAAAGACCTTAAAGTTCTTGACAAAGAGAATGTTCACTACAATGTAGGACATCTTTGTGGAATGGAAGGAAAATCTGCTGATCCACAAGGTAAGTATATTATCTCTCTTAATAAATTGGCAATTGATAGATTTGATCCCGTTGGACCATTGCATCCACAAAATCACCAATTAATTGATATTTCTGGTAAAACAATGGATCTATTGGTTGATATGCCTATACCTTTAGGTGAGCCACACCAAGCTGTTGCTATTAGAACTAGTAAATTGCATCCAAAAGTTCGTTATGTTATGGGTACAAATACTAAGACAGGTAAGATGCATAAAGGTAAAACTCTTGCAGGTCAAGAGAAAATTGTTCGTGATGGAAACAAAGTTACTGTATATGCAACCATGGTTCGTTCTCACATTAACCCTGAGAGAATTACGGTCAATAAAGGTGATGTTGTAACTATGTACCTTACAAACCTAGAGAGAGCACAAGATGAGACTCATGGGTTTACCGTTGACCACTATGATGTACACGCATCACTTGAACCTGGAGAAACTACAGAGATTAAGTTTACAGCAGATATAGAGGGTGTATTCCCATACTACTGTACAGAGTTCTGTTCAGCACTTCACTTAGAGATGATGGGTTACCTTATGGTTAAAGATCCAGATAAAAAGTATGAGTCTGCACAAAAACTTAAAATGCAAACTATGTCTCCAGAGGAGTTAAAAGCAGAATATGACAAAACTGTTGCTGTAAATGCTGCAACTGATGAGGTTATCCAATCTGTTGTTAAATTCCTTAAAGAGAACCATTATGAAAAACACGATGTTGTTAAAAATCTTGTGACTGATGCACTTGACCAATATGGGCAAATTAAAGATCAAAAAGCAAAATCTGATGAGGCAGTCAAAGCAGGTGATTTAGAGAAAGCTATTCTGTTCGAGAACATGATTTGGCAATACATGGTTAAAACAGCTGACGTTGGAATTAGAGCCAAGGATGCTCTTGTAAGACTTATTGCAACCAAACAATCAACTGCTGCACAAAGAGGTGAACGTGCCTTTGGTGAAGGTGGATGTGGTGGATGTCACGTTGTTGGTAAAGTTTCTTCAGGACCAGACCTTACAGGTGTACTTGAAAGACACGGTAAAGACTCTGCTAAATGGGTAGCTGACTTTATTAAAGACCCAGCTGCTAAATACAAAGACCCTTATGTGAAAGGTATGATTGACTACTTCAATCTTAAAATGCCTAACCAACACATGAGCGACGAAGAAGTTAAAGATATTATCGAATACTTCAAATGGATTGATGAGAACGCTAACTTGTTCTAGGATTTCTTTTTTTCGTGACAAATTTTAAATTTGTCACGAATTCAACTACTTATAAATTAAATACTCTAAAACTTCTATTTCAAATTTCTATATCATACAACCCCAACCAAAACCATAATAATCGGCAAAGTAAGCACCGACACAAAGCAAGAGATGACAATAGACAACGCTATCAACTCCTTTTCCATAGGGTAAAGTTCTGCCAATATAAATGGTGTAATGGCTAAAGGCATTCCTGCTTCTAGTACCGAAATAGCTAAAATATCTGTTTTCCCACTTAATAAAAAGTAGATAAAAAAGATAGATGGCATAAACACTAACTTCAAAAAAATAAGTCCAACTGCATGTTTATACTCCACTTTTGGTAATTCACGAACTAAAAATATTCCTAATGAAATCAAGATAATAGGTGTTGCTCCACCTGCTAATAAATTAACTGTTTTAGTAACCACAGAAGGTAACTCTATATCAAAAGCTAAAATAACCATAGAGAACAAAACAGCCAAGAGTAGAGGATTTTTCAAGGTGTCTTTCAAAATTTTAATATCTAACTGTTGATGTACTGAATACTCTAAAACTCCTATTCCAAAGGTAAAAAGTATGAGTGTATAGAGTGCTATGTGCATACTTACTATTCCCTCAAAACCTGGCATCAAAGAGCTTAAAATTGGAAAACCCAAGTAGCCTATATTTCCAAAAAAGACCGAGATAACATAGGTGTTAGTCATGCTTTTTGTTAAGCCAAAATATTTTGTTACGCTATAAAGTATAAAAATAACCAAAACCAAAATGATAAAATTCCCATAGATAAAAGAGAAGTCATCAATGCTCTCTAGTTTTACATTTATCATCCCCGAAAAAATTAGAGCAGGAAAAAGTAGGTAGATAGCCAACTTATTTAAAACATGAGTCCATGCGTCATCTGCTATGGTTCTTTTTAAAACTGCTCCTAAGGCTATGAGTAGCATTAGGGGTAGTAGAGTTTGGATTATTAGTTGCATTTTTTCCTCTTTTTAATAAATTCTATTTATTTTTCTGTAATACTATCTTGTCACAATATTTATCTACCTCATAATTTAACACCTTATCAAATTTTTTTAATTTCAAACACTCCTCTTTTACTTCATCTATATAATATTTCAAGCCTATTTTTTGATAAGCTACTCCACTACTGTTTAAGTCAATAATCTTTTCAAGCTTAGAAATCTCTTTTTTGTCCTTAAGAATTCTCTCAATGGAATTGTTTATATTTTCAAGGATGATTTTGTTATCAAGCCGACTCTGATTCCAATCTTTTAATTGGCTAAACATGTAACTCATTGCCAATAGAATAGTAGCTGTTATAATGGTTGTTATAAGTTCTTTTCTTTTCATCTTCTTCCCTTGATTTTAATTTGGGTTACTTCTACTTCAATCTATAAACATCTCTAAGCCCACGATTAGACAACTCAACTGAACGCTCTACAAGTTCCATTCCAACCTTTTCAAGTACCCTTTTTGAAGCAAAGTTTAGAGGGTGTGCTGTTGCAACTAGTGTTAACTAATACAATTTTCCTCTAAAAAACAGATTTTATAAGCTTTCAATGGAAATATAGACTACAGTTCATTCACATCAAAATAGTAAAAAGGCTTCTTCTCTACAATCTCCAACTCATGGTCTAAAGTATCTAAAAGCCTAACAAAAACTTGAATTGAAACTTTATCTATCTCCCCTTTTTCTAACTTAGAAAGCGTTTGACGCGTAATGCCACAACTTTTTGCAACTTGCTCTTGTGTAAGTTTCTTAGCTTTTCTTAGCTCTTTTATGGTGCTACCTATCTTATAAAATTCCATTTGAAATATCCTTATAGATTTTAGTCAAATTTTTACCAAGAGAGAAATCTAAAATCTTTAAAAACTTCTCTCCAAAAGCTCTAAAATCGGGATTCTTTGAAATGTACTCTATAATCTCTTGTCGTATTAGCTTAACAGCCTCCAAACATAAAGTAAATTCATCGGTAGCCTCTTTTTTGTTTAGCAGACAAAAGTTTGTACCAAAAGAGAGTAGCTCTTCTTTGTTAATCCATACCTTTTTGCCCCCAAGCATAAGAGCGGGTTTATCTTTTGGTAAGTAGATAACGGTATTTACTACATCATAAGCAGGAGCTAAAAATCGCTCTTTTTTGTCAGCTGTGTAGAGTACCCCAAAGTTTTTTAGGTGGGCATCGCCATTTTTAAGTAGATAGTTCAAAACTGTCATCTTAAAAAAAGCTCTAAGGTCTTGCTCTTTTTGTGTGCTTATTTTAGCGATGGCTTTAGTAATCTGCTCATAACTTCCACTATATTTTTTCTCTTTGTTAAATCCAAAAAGAACACAAAACTCCTCAAAGCCATAAAAACTATCGTCTCCCTTTTTGTAAGTAAACTTCTCCATAACAAAAAGCTTTTTACTCTTGCTCAACCAAAACTTGGGTGTTACAACTCCTGCATGGTTTAATGCCCTCATACAAAAGTACTCATTCTCTGCTAAGTGTGGATACTCTTGCGAAAAGCTCTTTACAATATAGGCTCGTGTAGAGAGTGTTGTTTTGTTTGTTAGTTGTGCCAAAACTTTTGGTTGCACCCCCGCAATGGCTGATTGATGTAAAAAATTCTCAACCAAATGAGCAAAAAGGTCTCCCTCTTTGTCCTCTAAAATCTCCTCTAACTCAAAAGTTTTATTGGAACTTTGAGTATCGTTTCTATAAGTCAAATACCCCTCAATAGAACGAGACAAATGAGAAAAGAGTAAAAAATCATCTATCTTTCCATACTCTTTAATAAGCAGATTTTTAAGTAATTCAAACAAGTACCCCTCAGGCATACTCATATCAAAAATAGGATGAAGATGATAAGAAGAGAGGTAACTTTTACTATGGTAAGGCATGGTCAAAGAGATGGGGTTATCTTGGGTATAGTTAAATATAAACTCTTTAGAAGAGTCATTATAATCAAGCTCTCCTGATGGTTGGTTATTGGCAAATATCTTTAGCATAGAGTCTCATTTTGTTAGTTTTATTTTACATTTTATCATTTTTTATTTAAAAAGTAAATTTTAGTTAACATTTTTTTTACTCACAAATCTCCAAAACCCTCTCCACCGTTATCTCATCTGCCAAACGCTTAAACTCTTCTAACTCTTTTTTAAAGAGCTTTTGATAAACCTCAGGATATTTAGCATAACCTCTACTTCCATACTTATCTTTAATATGCTCATAGACATCTTGGGCATTGCCTTTGTTAAACTTCATACTACGCCTCACAACCTTTTCTAAATCAGGTAATCCTCTGTCAGCAGAAGAGATAACCTCACTAAGAGGAGAGTAAAAATCCCCTTTAAAACTTGCTCTATGTTGCAACACAGCGTAAGCAACCTCTTTTAGCTCTTTATTGTTGAGTTGTTCTAAAAATTTGTCCTCTGCTTTTAAGACATACTCATAAGCCAACTCATTGTGAATAGAGCGATTTGTAGCATTAAAAAGGTCATGAAGATAAGAGGCTAAAATAACCAACTTCTCATCACACTCTTGGTTAATCTCTAGTGCCAAATCACACACATCGTCTGCATGGTCAATAAGATGGGCTTCATCTCCATCTCTATAGTAGGGTTTATAAAAATTGCGTACTTTTTCTTTAAATATTTTCATCTTTACTCCTAATATCAAAATCAACTCTCGCATATTTCCCCATAGTAACCTCTTTCACCTTTTGCAATAAAACTTTACTCGCCACAGCCAATTAGGCAAGGTAGGAACTCATCTTTTTTCTCGACCTAAAAACCAATAACCAAACAACCCAAAGAGTAAAATAGTCAATGGATTAAATATCTTTTTCCATAATGGATGTTTTATTTCATCCATTAACTCTAAAATATTTTTATCTTTTTTAAACTCCTCTTTAATGAGTTTAAAAATTTTAGGATTAGCTGTCAATGCTTTCATTATAAACGATTTATCATTTTGTAAACTCTTATCTATATATTTAAAAAGCTCAGGTCTTATCTCTAAAACCTTAGCAATAAATTCTCTATCTGTTTTTAGGCTTTCATCTATCTTTTGTACAAATACACTGTTTACTTTTGGAGCTTTATATGGGCTATTTTTTACAGCTTTCAATATAAATTCTTTATCTTTTTTAAAAGAGTTATCTATTTTCTCAATAAAAAATGGATTAAGTTTTAGCACCTCCCAAACAAACTTTT
>JALUKQ010000006.1 GCA_027056485.1 Campylobacteraceae bacterium
ACTATATATTCATAAGGCTCATGGTTTGCTCGTCTTTTTACTAAAGCATGGAATGCCTCTATATCATCTACTTTTTTATCATCAAAAGCATGTAGATAAGTTCTCTCTCTTCTAAGATGATAGGATAAGAGAAGTTCTGCTTCAAATCTTGGGCGTTCACAACTCTCTTTTAGCTCTGTTTCTGCTTCTGATAAAATTTGTTTTATGGTCATCTAATCATCTTCTTTCCAAATATTTTGACTAAAAATACCTAAAATTATTATTTTATTTTCTTCAATATCAATAAAAAATGGAATAGTATAACCCTTAAAAATTAGCTCTCTTACATTTTCATCTTTTGATTTTTCTCTTTGTCTATAAATTAAAGGAGCTAAAGGTATTTGTTCAATTTTGGATATTAGTTTATCATAAAATTCTAAAGCTCTATTTTGACTATCTTCAGCAATAAAAAGTACAATTTTTTCAAGCTCTTCATTGAAACGTGCTAATTTTTCTAATTTCATTATTTTCTTAAAATCTTTTCTCTAATTTCATCTAAACCATTAGAAAAAGGAACTGCCAACTCATTGTTCTCTTTATACTCTTTAACCCGTCTATTTATCTCTTCATCAAGAAGAAACTGCTTTCCAATATCTGAAAATTTCTTCATCTCTTCATATTCATCTTTAGAAATCATTACAGCTTCTACATGATTGTTTTTTAATATTGCCAATTTATCAACAGCCGATGATGTTATCTGTGCCAAATAAGAACCAAACTTTTTAGCAAAATCTGATGAGGGTATCAATTCATTTGAAGCATAAGCTACCATTTTATATCCTTTTCTATACTTTACTCAATATATTACGTAAAGTATAGCGTAAAAATATTAAACTACTTCCTCTAAAAAACTTGTTCCATCACCTTTAGGCACTACTTTTATCTGTAATGGGATTCTCTCTTTTAATGCTTCGACATGAGAAATAACCCCCTACCATCTTTCCAATATTAAGATTAATCTTTTTTCTCATCATTTATAAAGGTGAAGATTCCATCATCAGGTAGCCCTTGTGCCATCTCATTAACAGCATGAGCATCGTACCCTAACTCTTTGAGACGCTCTATTACTGGTGGGTGAGTGTAGTAAAAGAAAGCATATAGTGGGTGAGACTTTGGAAATGACTTGTTCTCTTCTACCAGTTTCATAAGAGCAGAGACCAAGTTCTCTTTTCCACCCAATTCGCTCCCAAACTCATCGGCTGCATATTCATTATGGCGACTTACATAACTCATAATAGGTGTAAATACAAAACCTATAAGTGCAACTAAAAGCATCATCATAGCTATCTCTACACCTGCTTTTTTCTCTACGCCCATGTCATAAAAGAGTGACTCAGGCAAGTTTCCTAAAAGAAAGAATGCAGAAAAGAGGAGTAGCCCCATCATTCCAATATTTTTCCAAATATCACCATGAGAGAAGTGACCCAACTCATGACCTAAAACAGCCAAAAGCTCTTTGTTTGTCAACTTCTCCATAAGTGTGTCAAATAAAACTACCCTTTTAGACTTTCCTAGTCCACCAAAGTAGGCATTTAGACGACTATCACGCTTTGAAGCATCAAGTACAAAAACACCATCACTTTTAAGCCCCACACCTTCCATCATCTTCTCTATGTCTGTTTTTAGTTCACCATCTTCTAGTGGTGTAAACTT
>JALUKQ010000007.1 GCA_027056485.1 Campylobacteraceae bacterium
TGGATATCGCTCTCTACCATGCCTCGTGAAGAGGATCCACAAATTGCCATTTCAGGTGGTGGAATTATTGTTGCTATGCCAGGAGCTACCCCTCTTGAAGTAGAAAACATTATTGCTAAACCTCTAGAAAAAAAACTTCGTGAAGTTAGTGGTATTGAACATGTCTACAGTATGTCTATGGACAATGTAGGTATTGTCAATGTTATGTATTATATAGGAGAGAACAGAGAAGACTCTAACCTCAAACTTTATGACAAAGTTATGCAAAATATGGACGAAATGCCTAAAGGGGTTATGCAACCACTTATTAAACCTTTTGATATTGATATTGATGTTCCTATTATAACTATTGCCTTTTTCAAACAAGATCATTCAAAAGCATCGATTGTTGACTTTAATGAAAAAATAAAAGGACTACAACATAAACTTAATGCTATTGAAAATGTTGCCAAAACAACCCTTAAAGGTGCACATAAAGAGCAATTTAATGTTGAAGTAGACATGGGTAAACTATCAGCATATCATCTCTCTATGGGGCAAATTATGCAAGCCATACAATCACTTGCTGCCAATGTCCCAAATGTTAAGGGTAGAACCGACGACAACAAATTGGTTATTTTTGGTATTTCAAATGCCATTGGCAGTGTAGAAGATGTCAAAAATGTTATGGTTGCAAATTATATGGGGTCACCTATCTATCTACGTGATGTAGCCAATGTTGAAAAAGGAATTGATAAACAAAACTTCCAAGATGCAGAAATTATATATAGAGCTGATGGAAATAAAACCAGTCCATTTAGTAAAGCTACTCCTCAAGTTACCCTCTCAGTAGCAAAACTTGCAGGAACCAATGCTGTTTTTGTGGCTGAAGATGTTATGGAGATGCTCAAAGAGCATAAAGATGAGTTTCATGAAGCTGGTATAGAGTATATAGTTACAAGAAACTATGGAGAAAGAGCCAACGAGGCTGTTAATGAGTTAATGCATCACCTAATTATTACCATCATCATTATTGCTGTTATGTTGGTCTTTGCATTGGGTTGGAGAGAATCACTTATTGTTACATTCTCAGTTCCTGCAATTTTAGCCATTACCCTATTTATTGCCTTTATGACTGGACAGACTATGAACAGGATTACCCTTTTTGCATTCTTACTCTCTTTAGGATTGTTGGTTGATGCTGCTATTATTGTTATTGAGAATATCCACCGACACCTCCACTCTCATGGTGTTGAAGACAAAGAGATGGGAGAACTTTTAGTAGAAGCTACCGATGAAGTAGGTGGTCCAACCAATATTGCAACCTTAGCTATTATTATGACCATGGTACCAATGGCATTTGTTGGTGGTATGATGGGATCATTCATGAAACCTATTCCATACAATGTACCCGTAGCACTATTTGCTTCACTTGTTGTTGCTTATATTTTTACTCCTTACTTAAGTTTAAAACTTTTAAAAAAGCCAGAGCATGATGAGCATCATAACATAGAAGAAAACCCTTATGGTATATGTGAAATATGCGAAGGTGACCACGAAACACATAAACATGATGAAGAGACAAATAGGGAGAAAAAATAAATGAAAAAATTTGAAAATTTTATTCATAGTATACTTAAGAGTAAAGCAAAAAAGACATTGGTCGTTGCATTAACAGCTGCTGCATTCTTTGCCACACTACTTATGTTTCCAGCAAAAGGAGTATTGGCAAGAATGTTACCTGGAAAGAGTGCCAATACCTACTCTATCTATATAGATACCCCTACAGGAAGTTCCATAGAGCAGACAAGAGAAGTAACTCAATGTGTAACTGATATTTTAAGAGAAGAGTCAGAAATTGTTAATATGGAGCTATTTTATGGTCAAGGAATTCCATTAGACTATGCTGGATTGGTCAAGGGTGCCAGTATGAAACGTACTGAAAATGTAGCAGAAATTTCTATTAACCTAACAGACAAGCACAGTCGTGAAGAACCATCTTTTCTTATGACACATAGATTACGACCTGTTATCAATAAAAATTGTTTATCAGTTGTTCCAGGAACTTCTATTAAAATGATTGAGCAACCATCTGGTCCTCCTACTCTTGCATCTATAGTTGTAGAAGTAATTGGTGAAGATATTACAAAGAGTAGAAACCTTTCAGTTGAAGTAGCCAATATATTAAATAAAACAGAAGGTCTTGTTGATGTAGATATTATGGCTGATGATATTTTTGAAAAGTATAAGCTTATCCCAGATATTGAGAAAATAGCACGTTCAGGGTTAGGTATAGAGCAAGTAAATAACATCTTATACCTTGCATTTGAAGGAATGGCAATTGCTACTAAAAACTCTGAGAATCACTCTCAACAGATTCCTATCTTTTTAGTGCTTAGTGATGATACAAAACGTCTCTCTTCCAACAATCAAGATGCTATTCGTTCAAAACTAGCATCACTTAATCTCATGAATCAAAGAGGAATGATGGTTCCTTTAACAGAGATTGTTGAGATTAAAAAAGTTGACTCTACACCAATGATTATGCATAAAGATTTAAAACGTAGCATTAATGTGATTGCCGAAACTGACTTAGTATCACAGCTCTATCCTCTTCTTGATGCTAGAGATAAGATGATTGAGTATTTTTCAAAAGAATATGATGTTGAAAAAGAGGATTTTTCAACCTATATGTTTGACCTTCACTTAACCAACAAAAAAACTGGAGAGAAGTTCCTTTTACGTTGGGATGGTGAGATGAAAGTTTCACTTGATACATTTAGGGACTTAGGTGGTGCATTTATATCTGCACTGGTTCTTATTTTCTTTCTATTGGTTATTTACTATAAAAGTTTTGCACTAAGTGGAATTATTCTTATTGGTTCATTCCTTTCATTAATAGGTGTTATTTTAGGTCACTGGGTTGCAGATTTAGTTACAACACAAACCTTTTTCTTAACTGCAACTTCCCTTATTGGATTTATTGCACTTATGGGAATTAGTTCAAGAAACTCTCTACTTCTTATTGACTTTGCGATGGGTCTTATTAATGATCAAGATATGGACAAAAAACATGCTATTGCTCTTGCATCAGCAACCCGAGCTAAACCAATTATGCTAACAGCCGTTGCTATTATTTTAGGTTCTGCCTTACTCGCTAGTGACCCTATCTTTGGTGGTCTAGGGGTTGCACTTATCTCTGGTACTGTTGCAGCTGTTTTTGTATCATTACTATTTGTTCCTGTACTTATGGACAATACAAAAGCAATGGATAAGAAAGAAGAAGATTAAAATTTCTTCTTTCTTTATAAATTAAAATAAAAAATATACTTAACTAATTCTTATAATAAAAGTTTATTTTGATATACTTTTATTATGGAAACCTACAAAATTAAAAATATTGCTGGTCACCTTTCTAAGGGCTTTTTAGCCAATCCTCTTACTCCCATCCTAGCTTTTGCCATTTTACTTTTGGGCTATATTTCCCTAGAAATCATGCCTAGAGAAGAAGATCCACAGATAGCTGTAAGTGGTGGATCTATCATTGTAGCTATTCCAGGAGCAACCCCACAAGAGATTAATAATGTCATTATAAAACCTTTAGAACGAAGAATACGTGAAATAAAAGGTGTAGACAACATCTATGGAACTGCCATGAATAACTTTGGAATGGTAAACGTTCAATACCTTATAGGTGAAGATAGAGAATCATCTAACCTTAAACTTTATGACAAAGTAATGCAAAATATGGATAAGCTTCCAGAAGGAACCATGCCTCCTCTAGTAAAACCTTTTGACATTGACATTGATATTCCTATCTTAACCGTAGCTTTTTATAAAAATCGTAAAGATGATTTAGATAATATTAAACTTTATAAAAAAATTCGAGAACTTCAACAAGATATTAATGCACTAGACAATGTTTCAAAAACTATTTTAAAAGGTGTAAAACGACCACAATTTAATGTACTTGTAGATTTACAAAAACTATCAGCTTATCATATTTCCTTGGGTCAAGTTGCAAAATCTATTAAATCTATCGCTTCTAATTCACCTGAAATAGATACCTCAACCTCCACTGGGACAATCACTATTTTCGGAATTAAAAATGCTATAGATGATGTGGATGATCTCCAAGATTTAATCATAGCTCAATATTATGGCTCACCTATCTATTTAAAAAACATTGCCAAAGTAGAGTATAACTATGATATTCAAAACTTTCAATCTGTTCTTCTAACATACAAAGAGAAAAATGCCAGTAACTTTATAGATGCAGGAGACCAAATCACCCTTACAGTCTCTAAGCTCAAAGGAACCAATGCTGTTTTAATAGCTGAAGCTGCAATAAAAGAGCTACAAAAAAATAGAGATGCATTACATGAACAAGGTGTAGGCTACATTGTCACAAGAAACTATGGAGAAAGAGCTAATGAAGCTGTTAATGAACTGGTTCATCACTTGATTATTACTATCCTAATTATCGCATTTATTCTTATACCATTTTTAGGTTGGCGTGAATCTTTAGTTGTAACCATAGCTGTTCCCATGATTTTAGCTGCAACACTTTTTATAGCCCTCATGACTGATCAAACCATTAATCGTATTACCCTTTTTGCTTTTTTACTCTCTTTAGGACTGATAGTTGATGACGCAATTATTGTTATAGAAAACATCCACCGTCGTATGCACCTCCCTGAGTCAAAAGGTCTCAAATTTTCTGAAATCATCATTCAAGCTACTGATGAAATAGGTCCTTCAACCAACATTGCTACCATTGCTATTATGCTGACCATGATTCCTATGGCATTTGTAGGTGGAATGATGGGACAATTTATGAAACCTATCCCTCTTAACGTTCCTGTAGCCCTAGCTATCTCACTCTTTGTAGCCTATGTATTTGCTCCTTATTTAGCTCGAAAACTCATCAAGTATGAAGAGGAAAAGCCCTAATGGAAAAATTAGTCTATAAAATAATCTCTAGCAGTTTTAACAAATGGCTCGTAACTATTATAGTTATATTGTCTATGGCAGCTGCTGTTATGATGTTACCTTCCAAAATGGTACTTGCAAGAATGCTTCCTGGAAAAAGTGCCAATACTTTTACCATCTATGTAGACACAGTGACTAATGCCTCTATAAAAGAGACCCAAACTGTTACCTCTTGTATTGTAAACTATCTTAAAAATGAAAAAGAAATTACAGATATGGAGGTATATTTAGGACAAGGGGCTCCTCTTGACTATGCTGGTTTGGTAAAGGGTTCAGCATTAAAAAGGTTAAAAAATCAAGCTGAAATTGTCATAAATCTTACAGACAAACATGAACGAGATGAAGCCTCATTTATGATGGTTCATCGTATTCGTCCTAAACTTAACAAAGCTTGTGGAGAACTGCAACCAAACACTTCTATAAGGTTCACAGAGATGCCATCTGGTCCCCCTACACTAGCAACTATAGTCATAGAACTTTATGGAAACAGTGATGCACTTTTACGTAAAACATCTAAAAAAGTAGCCAAAGTCTTAGCCCAAACAGAAGGTCTAGTAGACATTGATATTATGCAAGATGATTTATATACTAAATATAATTTAGTTCCAGATAAAGAGAAAATTATCCTAAGTGGATTGGGTGTAGACCAAGTCAATCAAATTATATATTTGGCTTTTAAAGGTATGCCCATAGCTGTTAAAAATACCCGAAATCAACAAGACCAGATTCCTATTTTTTTAAGACTTGATGATGAGACAAGAAGCATAGCTTTTAACTCAAAAGATGCTCTACTAACTAAACTATCTTCACTCAAGCTCATGAATAATAGAGGTATGATGGTCTCACTAAGTGAAATCATCACCATTGAAGCAACTAATTCAAGCCCTACTATTTTTAGAAAAAATCTTAAAAATATGGTAACTATTACAGCTGAATGTGACATGGTAAGTCAAGTATATCCTCTATTAGAAGCTCGAGATAAAATGTTAGAGATTTTATCTTCAGACTACAATATTAGTAAAGTAGATGGTATTAACACCTATATGTTTGATTTGAACCTTATAGATAAAGATACAAATGAAACTCTACTCCTACGTTGGGATGGGGAGATGAAAGTCTCTTTAGATACTTTCCGTGACTTGGGTGGAGCCTTTATAGCAGCCTTGGTTCTAATGTTTCTACTTATGGTAGTGTACTATAAATCTTTTGCCTTAAGTGGCATAGTTCTAATAGGAAGTTTTCTCTCTATTATAGGAGTCATAGCAGGACATTGGGTTACTGACAAAATACAGTTATATTTTACAGAAACAAATTTCTTCTTAACAGCCACCTCTCTTATAGGATTTATATCCCTAATGGGAATATCTGCAAGAAGTTCTCTACTTCTTATAGACTTTGCAAAGTCACTTATATCAGAAAAGAAGATAGAAAAAAATCGAGCTATTGCTATTGCCACAGCTACTAGAGCAAAACCTATTATGCTAACAGCTGTTGCTATTATATTAGGTAGTTTACTTTTAGCTACTGATCCTATTTTTGGTGGCTTAGGTGTTGCACTTATTTTTGGAAGTATGGCTGCTACTTTAGTATCACTCTTTTTTATACCTGTTCTCATGTCAAATGCAAGAGCCATGATGCCTGATGATTATATTCATCCAAAAATTAATGAAGTAGTTAAAGAAGGTGTTTGGTGTAAATTAACCGATAACTTCAAAGGTTTCTTTAGTTACTTCTCTTATGATAAAGATAGAGACGACTCTTAATTTTTATTAAGCTTATATTCGACCTTAATTTTCGTATACATACCTGGGAAAATTTTAGTTCTTCCCTTATCAAATGATACTCTTATAGCAAAAGTATGGGTCATAGGGTTGGCACTAGGAACTATAGATTTTATATGTCCTATTGTTTTAAACTTCATAGAGGGAATCTCTATTTTTACACTATCCCCTTTATTTACTTTAAGTAGATCTATTTCAGAAATCTGAGCTTCTATTTCCAAATGGTCTAAATCGACCAAGACCATAGCCAACATACCAGGAACTATTAAATCCCCTACTCTTATCTGCTTTTGAACAATAATCCCATCATTTGGAGCTTTTATCTCTAAATAGTCTGCTATGGTTGCTATCTGCTTAACTTTCTCTGCTGCATTTTCAACCAATGTTCTAGTAGCTGCTAAACCTGCTTGAACATTATCTGCTGTAATGTCTAGATTATCCCAATCAACACTTCCATCTTTTTTACGAATTCGCATAAGGGCTTTTTCACGACGTATACTATCAAGCCTAGTACGGTACATATCAACCATTATCTCAGCTTGTTCCAGTGCTAAATCAGCTTGATTTTTCATAATGTCAAATTCGGCTGATTCCATCTCAAAAAGTGTATCTTCTCGTTTTACTTTGTCACCAATATCAAAGTATATATGTTTAACATAGCCCATATATCTTGCACCTATCATCTTTTGGTTATCAGAGACCACTGTACCTGTTACATCAAAAGAAGCAGAAAAAATTGAAAGAGTAAGTAGCGTTAAAAGTGTTGTTATTTTTATCATCATACATCCTTTTATAATTTATATGAAAGTTTATAAGTAACATAACTTATTGATTATAACAAAAATTTATATAAAAAACGGCAAATCATTAAAAATATAGATGAAAATTCAGTATAATAGAGTATTAATATAAGGAATAAATTATGATAAAAATTTATGGTAAAATAGTTTTGACTTCTCTTCTTCTTTCCCCATATCTCTTTGCTACAGAAGCAGTGAAAGTAAAAAAAGAACCAAAACCAGCATTTGAGACTGTTTGGCAAAAAATATATGGTGGAGAGGATGATGATATAGCTCATGGAGTTGTTATGCTTGAAAATGGGGACAATGCTATAGTAGGTGAATGTAAATCATTTAACGCAGAACGTTCTGATATTTGTGTAACACGAATTACAGCAGATGGTTCTACAAGATGGCGTAAAATGCTTGGTGGAAAAAAATCAGACCGTGGTATGGCAATCTCTCGTGCAAAATATGGAAGCTTACTTATTTTAGGTTCTGGTAAATCATTTAACGATAATGCTGACAGAGACCTTTATGTTGCCAAACTCTCTCTTGATGGAAAAGTTATTTGGGAAAAACACTTTGGTGGAGAGAGAGATGAGTATGCAGGAGGAATTGCAGGAACAGACAATGGTGGTGTAATGATTGTGGGTAGTTCAGAATCTTTTTCAAGAAGAGGAGCTAAAGACATTTACATTGTTCATTTAGATAAAAATGGAAAGCTAATCTCAAAACGAACCATTGGGGGGAAACGTAACGATGAAGCCAAAAGTTTAACCCGAACAGCCGATGGCAACTTTATGATGGTAGGAGCAAGAGAAGTTAACCGTGCAGGAGATTCAGACTTCTTTTTAATGAAACTTGACCAAGAGGGTAAGAAAATATGGGCAAAAACATTGGGTCAAAATGAAAATGATGTACTCAATGCTGTAGCTCCTACTCCTGATGGTGGTATCGTAGCAACAGGTTCTACACGTTCATATCTATCTGATCAAACAGACTTAGCTGTAATGTATTTTAATAAAAATGGTAAACTAATTTGGTTTAAAATTTATGGTTTCAAATATTATGATGAAGGTAATGCCATAACCATGACAAAGGATGGTAACTATTTAGTTGCAGGAACCACCAATTCTATGGGAAAAGGTGACTTTGACAACTATATCATAGCACTTGATTCAAAAGGAAAACTTATTTGGTCAAAACTGTATGGAGATAAAAACAGAGATATTGCACACGGAATTACACGCACAACAGATGGTGGGGTAGTGGTTGTTGGTGAGAGTGATAGCTATAAACGCCCAAAAGATTTTTACATGATAAAATTGAAGTGATTTTAATTTAAATCATGATATACTCGACCCCAAATCAAAAACAAGGAGTCCATCAATGAGTGGAACAACAACAGCAATAGATGAAATGACTTTATCAGGAACTAAGGGAAGAATCACTATTTCAACAATAGCAGAACCATATGGTCCAAAAAGTGAAAGTGTGGCAAGTATAGGCATAAGTTTAAAAGCAGATGCCAATGAGCCTGAATGGAAAGTACATATTCCAAAAGCAAATATTGATCAAGTAATAGAAGCGTTACAAAAAGCAAAAGATACCATTTAATAATTCTTACAATAGGTTCAACTCTTGAACCTATTAGCATACTCTTACTATAAGTAATCCTGACTTATAATTGTTTAATTGTTACGATAATAAAATGAATAAATATAAAGTTATGATGATATAATAGTATAAATTAAATAAGGAAAAAACAGATGAACAACACCATCAAAATATTGGCTCTTGGAGCAATCTTATCACTTACATCAACTCAAACACTTATCGCAGAAGAAAAAACAATGACAGAAAAGAAAATGACAATAGAAGAGATGGAGATTAGTCTTGCAAAATTGGCTAAAGAAATTTCAGAAGAAAAAGTAAAGCTTTACCAAAAAGAAGCACTTCTTAACGATATGAAACTTGACTTACTTAGACAAAAACATACTAAAAAATAGAAAATCTAACATAGAAATTGGGCAGACATCTTAGTCTGCCCATACAAGATAAAATCTTATTTAAATACTTTCCCACAATCTTTTATAATAGCACCTGGTATGGTTGCGATAGTCATAAATTGCTCCATCGTTAACTGAGGATACATTAATGCTAAGTAATACTTAGGCTCAAGAATTTTAGCTTCTCCATTCTCTATAAGAACAGGGTAAGGAAGCATTCCTGCATTATTGGTTCCAATCTTTTTTGGGAACTTAGAGGTACGTTTACCTAATTTTACACCAACCAAAACAGAACCATTATTTAACTTTAATTGAAATACAACTTTTTTCTTATTTTTTTTCTTTTTTAATTTTTCAAGCAAGTCACTTCCTCTTGCTACAACTTCCATATCTTTAAAGTACGGCATACCATTCATAAACTGGTACTTAGGTAGAAGCTGAAACTTTAACTTATCCATAGAGTTTCGTAGTCCAGAAAATTCTTTGTTAATGGCTGCTAAAATCTTTTTAGGAATTTCATCATTAAAGTCATCTTGCATAAATGCTTTTGCCAAGTAAAGGGGATTAGTAATACTAATCTGTTTATTCTTAGGATCAATTAAAAGTCTTAATGTCCCTATAAAACCTCTATTTGTTTTACTTGCTAACTTTTTCAGTTCAGGCGATGTAAAAACAATAGATATTAATGTTTTCTTTTTGTCCAAAGGTGCAGCTGCAAGAACTTCAAATCCAGCATTTTTAAGTTTATCACTGGCTGTTTTAACATCTAACAGTTCTGCTCTTAAATAGGCAGAGATACGACCTTTATCAACAGCTCCTATCATTTTAGTAGAAGTACTTAAACTTGCACCTTTTCCACCTTTTCCATAACGCTGGGCAGAAGTGATATAATTTGGTGGCATACGTTTTGAAAATTTAATAGAACGATCAGCACTATTATTACTAGCACTTGCTGAAGAACTGCTATTGGTTGTAACTACAGTAACTTTTGGTGGTTTAGGAATAACTATATTAATAACTTTCCCTTTTCCCTCCATTGTTTGTTTTACTTTTTTAGTTTCAGTTTTTTCTATTTTTTTCTTCTCAACTTCTACAACTGTTTTCTCAACTGGAGCTGATTTTTTAGCAATAACTTTTTTTGCAGTAACATTTTTTACTTCTGTTTTTTCTTCTTCTTTTGGCTCTAAAACTTTTTCTGTAGCTTTAGCTAATGCAACACCAATAGCAGCAGTAGAGAACTTAGCCTTAGGCGTCTCTTTTAAAGGATTAACATTCTCAACAGCTTTCATTCCAAATGCTGTTAAAATCTCTGGAATCTCTTTATCTAGTTTATGTACTAATGCTACTCTCGATGGTGCTTTAACACCAAGTGTATCAATGATATTTATAAGTTTTGGCATTCCTACCACCAACTTGTTTGTTCCCTTTTTAACATACATATACATGGTACATGGTGCATAAAGTCCAGCATCTGGTCTGGCACCCTTATTATCAAACATGTTGTATGAGTACTCTAAATGACAAAGAGAGTAAGCCCAAAATATATCAAAGTTTTCTAAAGCCTCTTCTCCATCATCTGTATCTAAGAAGTTATGAAAACCTGCTATTAAATAATGTTTATTTATAAAACTCATTTCAAATTCATTTTGAAACTCATCTATAAAATCATCCATATCTTCAGGTCTATCAAACTCATACTCGAAGTTTAGCATTCTATCATCAGACAATTTTTCATAGGTCTTATAGCTTCTTTTACCAAATTTCTTATCAAGTAGTTTATCTAAAGGTTTAAATGAAGCAATAAACTTTTCACTAAGCTCCTTGTCGTCAATCCCTAAAATATCTAAAATAGCCTCTGGAGTTAAATGCCCTACATGAGTCTTCTCCTCTTTTAAGCTTTTATGAATCAACATATTAAATGGTGAAAATCCTGCTAAACGAGGGTCAATATTAAATAGAGGCATAACATTGCTATCATTTACAGCAGGTAAAAAACTCAATACATCCAAAGTAGTTGAACCATACTTTGCCTTGTATTGGTCATTTACTCTATGGTGAGGGTCGGCTAAATTAAAACCAATCTTTGGTAAGTCTTCTTCAACTACTTTATTGTACCTAGCTTCTGCATCATCACCTGTCAATTCATAAAAAACTGCTAATTTTTTAGATGTATCAGCAAATGCAGTGGAAGGTATCAAAAAGAGTACTATACTTAACAATAAAGTATATATTTTTAACCTATTGGTATAAGTAACATTCATGGTTATCCCTTATTATATAATTAATATAAATGATAACATTTTTTGATGAATATGATAAATTTAGATTCGAGCTTTACATAGATAGCAAGACAAAGCTACCAAAAGTTACTGGTAGCTTTGAACGATATTTAAAACAAAAGAGTAATCATTAATCTTTTGTTGTTGCCGTTACATCACTTGTAGCTGTTTTACTTGTAGTAGAAACATCTTTTGAGACATTAGTTACAGAATCTTTAACCGAATCTGTAGCAGTTCTACTTGTATTTGAAGCATTTGTAGTTGCTGTATTAGAAGCATCATTAACATCATTAGAAACTGTTTTTACTGCATCTGAAGAATCATTTGATACTGTTTGAACTGAAGCTCTACTATCATTTGAAATTGTTTTAGTTGCATCATTTGTATCGTTAGATACTTTTTTTACTGAATCTCGACTATCATTTGAAACTGTTTTAGTTGCATCATTTGTATCGTTAGATACTGTTTTCACTGAATCTCTTGTATCATTTGAAACAGTTTTTACATTTGATGTAGTATCATTTGAAATAGTCTGAACCGAACTATTCAAGTCTTTTGAAACTGTTTTTACTGTATCTGTTGTATCATTTGAAACTGTTTTAACAGAAGCAGTTGTATCATTTGAAACTGTTTTGATACTTGTTGTAGTATCATTTGAAACTGTTGTAACATTTTTTGTTGTATCATTAGAAACAGTTTTTACTGAATCTGTTGTATCATCAGCTATTGTAATAGCAGAATCTTTCATATCTTTAGTAGCAATTGTCGCACTGTCTTTAAGATCTGTTGTTGTACTAGAGATAGAATCTTTAGTATCTTCAGAAAGTTCAGTAGCAGAATCTTTCATATGTCCTGTTGTATTTACTTCTGCCGTTTTTAAGTCATCTGAAACTTTAACTGCTGAATCTTTAACATCAGAACTTACATTTGTGATGGTTCTTTCAGCAGATTTAGAACTCTCTACGGCACCATCTTTCATAGACGCAACACTGTCTTTAGCATCTTTACTCATACTTGTAGCTGCATCTTTCATGTCTTTAAACATGTCTCCAAAGCTAAAGTCTGCTGATACTGTTGTTAACATAGTTGCTGTAATGGCACTAACTAATATGGCTTTTTTCATTTAAATCCTTTATGTTTATATATAATAATATCTTATCATATATCATTTAAATAGTGACTTAAATGTGATAAGAAATACTAATAGTAACTAGTAATTTTAATAAAAAAAATTGTTTGTTAAAAGTAAAAAATAAAGTTGATAAAAAAAGAGAAAGTCATAAGAAAAAAGGTTACCAAAAATGGTAACCTAGAAGATAATAATTTAATAAATAAATTAGTCTTTATCTACTGCATCAACAGCATCTTTTGCATTGTTACTTGCAGATTTACTTGCATCACTAGCATCTTTTGAAACATTAGATACAGAATCTCTAGCATCACTTGTAGCTGATCTACTTGTATTTGAAGCATTTGTAGTTGCTGTATTAGAAGCATCATTTACATCATTAGAAACTGTTTTTGCAGCATCTGAAGAATCATTTGATACTGTTTGAACTGAAGCTCTACTATCATTTGAAATTGTTTTAGTTGCATCATTTGTATCGTTAGATACTGTTTTTACTGAATCTCGACTATCATTTGAAACTGTTTTAGTTGCATCATTTGTATCGTTAGATACTGTTTTCACTGAATCTCTTGTATCATTAGATACTGTTTTTACCGAAGTTGTAGTATCATCAGAAACTGTTTTTACTGAATCTTTTGTATCATTAGATACCGTTTTCACTGAAGTTGTAGTATCATCAGAAACTGTTTTTACTGAATCTCTTGAATCATTTGAAACTGTTTTTACAGAAGATGTAGTGTCATTTGATACTGTTGTTACATTTTTAGTTGTATCATTAGAGATAGTTTTAGTTGCATCATTAACATCTTTAGAAACAGAAATAGCAGAGTCCTTCATATCTTTAGAAGCAATAGTTGAAGAATCTTTAAGATCTTTAGTAGTATTAGAAATAGAATCTTTAGTATCTTCAGCCAATTCAACTGTAGAATCTCTTACATCTTTAGAAGTTGCAAGTTCAGATGTTTTTAAATCATCAGATACTTTAACTGAAGAATCTTTCATATCAGAACTTACATTTGTTACTGTTCTCTCTGCAGACTTTGAAGTCTCAACAGCACCATCTTTCATAGATGCAACAGAATCTTTTGCATCTTTACTCATAGATGTAGCTGCATCTTTCATATCTTTAAACATATCTCCGAAACTGAAGTCAGCCGAAGCTGTTGTTAGCATTGCTGCAGTTACTGCACTCATAATTACAATTTTATTCATTGTGAAAATCCTTTTAACATTTGATAAGCCAATCTTAGCAAGAATTATTTAAAAAAACACTTAATTAGTATAAAAATAAGTAATTAAAAGATATAATGTTTATCAATGTAATTGAGTAATTAAAGATAATCTGTTACAATAACAGTAAGAACAATTATAAAAGGAAAACAACTCATGAAAAAACTACTTCTCATTCCAGCAATATTAACCTCTTTTGCCTCTGCTGAAGCTTATACTCAAGCTGATAGAATCTTAGATATGCAAAAAATGGCACAAGCAATGCAAGACATACAAACTGGCTTTTTTTATAACAATATTGATATTGTTAAAGATGGAACAAAAACACTCCGAGAGACCATAAAAAGGGTAGGTCCCATAGATACGGAGATTAATACTAAAGATATTTATGAGAAGTGGATAAACAACTCTCTAAAAATGACAAATAAGATAAAAAAGAAAATTACACATAAAGCAGAAGATATCGATGCACGTTTTGAAAGTGGTGATCCAAAACAAGCATTACAAGCATATAGTAAGATTTCACAGCAGTGCTTAAAATGCCATATCAATATACGTAAATGGTAATCACTAGAATCTATTAAAGGATAGCAATGAAAAAATTATTAATTGTAACTTTTTTACTCATAGTCTCTCTAAAGGCTGATGATCTTACAATTACAGGAACCGTTGTTTCTGATGGTCAAAAGATGATAGGTAGTCGATATATGGGCTATATAAAGAAAGTCTTTGTAAAAATTGGTGACAAAGTTAAACGTGAAGACCCTCTTTATGAAATGGAGTCAGCCGAATTTGACATTATGAAGTCACAAGCTGACCTTATGTTGGAACAATCAAAAATAGTGGTTGAATTTTGGAGAAAACGATTAGCAAATATCAATAAACGGAAAAATCGACTAAAACATAAAAGTAAAATGCCAATGATGGATATAGATGACTTAGATTCACAGGCTGAAAATGTCTCAGCTATGTTAGACTCTGCACAAGTACTAGTAGAACAAGCTTCTATTAAAGCTAAACAGATGGCAACTATCTTTAACTATCTTAAAATGAAAGCTCCATCAGATGGTGTAATTGTTAGAAGAAACATTAAGCCTGGTGATATGGTCATGCCTGGTATGCTAACCATCATGATGGTAGGGACTGAAGACTTAGAGATAGATGCTTCTGTTTCTGAAAGTATCATTGCCCAAGTAAAAGTAGGAGAGAAACTAACAGTTAGTATTCCTTCTATCAAATACAAAACCATTGGAACCATTAAAGCCATCGTCCCCGATGCTAACCCAATGACACATAAAATAAGAATGCGTATATCCTTCGATAAGGGTGACCATAACGTCTTCCCTGGAATGTATGCAAAAATTGTTATTAAAGAGAAAAAATAGTGTTCGGTAAACCCGAACCTATTTTTTAAACACTAAGAAGAACTTCTCCGTTTCATCTCCATAAATAGCTATCGTTTTTTTCAACACTAACTTCATATTAGTCATTTTTTCAATCTCTGCTACAGTGTAAAAATATTGGGTAATCGACTCTTGTGATTTTTTAAATAGATTATCCTCTTTTTCAAAAAGAGTAAAATCCATAAAGTATTCGCCTCTATCCTCTTCATAGTCAGAGTCGATGGTGACAAAACGCTCCCCTGCATCTTTTATGTATGAACCTGCTGCGACTACTTTAAAGGCATAAAGCGTGTTAATGTCAAAAATAAAATGACCACCCTGCTCTAAACGCTCTTCAATACAGCCTAAAAAACGTTTTAAGCTCTTTTTGTCTAGGTAGTTTACCATATCAAATATGGCTGTAATAACATCAAACTTACCATTAAGCTTACAGAGGTCAATGCACTCAGCATTCATCCCTTTTGCTTTGGTCATCTCTACCATAACAGGGCTAAGGTCGATGCCTTTGGTTTTTACATGAGGGTAACCAATGGAGAGTTCTTCTAAAAATCCACCTGAACCACAACCAACGTCAAGTAGGGTTTTAAACTCTAGGGTGTCTAAGGTGTTAAAATAGTACTCATTTAAAACAGGAGTAACTTCATGTACCCCCAACAAATCTTCTACTTTGGCATAAAGGTCAAGTGCATTAGGCACGGCTTTTTACCACTTTGTCTATTTTTTCATAAAGTGAAAGCACTTCATCTTTTTTTGCATAGTAGGCATTTTTGTTTGCTATAAGATAAACAGACGAGTCCATAATGTCTTCAGCCACTTTAAGCCCGTTCTCTTTCATGGTTGCACCCGTTTCAACAATGTCCACAATAGCATCTGCCAAACCAACCAATGGAGCCAACTCAATGGAACCATAAAGTTTAATAATCTCAACACCTACAGCTTTTTTAGCAAAATACTGCTCGGTAATGTTGACCATTTTTGTGGCTATTTTAATGTTTGGTTTCGACCAGTCAAGTTCGTCTTCATTTCTAATACCTATAGAGACTTTACATTTACCCATCTGCATGTCTAACAGCTTAACAATATCCAGCTCTTTTTCGGTAATAACATCAAGCCCAACCACACCAATGTCTGCTGAACCATGCTCTACATAAGTTGGAACATCTTGGTTTCTTACATTTAAAAAACGAAAGTCTCCCACTTCCATAATAAGCTCACGCCCCTCAAACTTAAACTCTCCACCAAATATCTCTGCAAATATTGCCAAAGTATCTTCGGCTATTCTTCCTTTTGGAAGTGCTACTGTTAACATCTACTGTTCCTTTAATATATTAGACTTCTTGAAGTCTATTCTTCATGCCCTGAAATATAAGCGTTTCGTCAAAAATAGCCCTCTTAAAAAAGCCACTAAGTAACTCGCCATCTCCACCCGATACATACAACTGTTTATCTGATTGGTATTTTTCTACAAGCGTTTTTATGGACGCGATTATACCAAAACTTATTGCATCTTTAGTTGTTTTAGCTAACTCATTTAAAGATACTTTTGGATTTAACTCTGTTTTAAGTGCAGGAGAGAT
>JALUKQ010000008.1 GCA_027056485.1 Campylobacteraceae bacterium
GAGAAAGCAGACTCTAAAAAGAGAAGTATTAAACAGAGAATACAGACTAAAACTTTAATAGGATTGGGCTGAAAGTCTATGACAAGTAGGTAAAACATAGGTATGGCTAAGAGCAGTCCAATACCCCATGCAAAACGCTTTTGGGTTGCACCCACATACTCAGGGCGTTGGTTTTGTACAAAAAATCGACCAATTAGCAAACTAGGGGAGTAACGAGGTTGAATAACTCTCATTAAGAAATCTAAGGTGAAAAATGAGATAAAAAATTTGGTCACAATAACATGCCCCAATGCCACAGCATTTATAAGGCTTAGTAAGCCTATGGCAAAAAGAATTCCTGCACCTGCTCGTGCTTCTCGTTCGTTTAGAACCAAAACATCATAATCGTCTACTTTTTCGCCATATTGGAAAAAACTGCTCATCTATATCCTTTTGTGTTTTAGAGCATTATAGCAGGTAATTACTTATGTATCAAGATATATTGATGTGATTTGTTTGTATTGTAAGAGAAAGAGGAGGGAAGGCTCCTCTTTAATTGTTAAATTCCGTCAACTCTTAGTAGTTTTGTTTTTCCTGTCATAAGGTCTATGGTCATTTTCATACGTTTAAATACGGACTCTTGTCTGTACTCTAAGTTATGCTTTTTACATATATCTTTAATGAGTGGTTGTGTTTTTTGGTAAAAACTAAGTGGCATATCTGGGAAGATGTGATGCTCAACTTGGTAGTTTAAAAAACCATGCATATAGTCGATAAAGTCTGAACCAGTGTTGTAGTTTACTGAACCCATTATTTGTCTAAGGTAGAACTCACCTTGACCTTTGTATGGTTCGTTAAACATATAGATGTCTTCAGCCGAGTGGTTGGGAACAATCACTAAAAATGAGTGTAGGTTTGTAAATGCTTCTGCTATAACTACAACAGTAAGTGCTGTAATAACAGCAGAGACACCAAAGGGTAAAAAGAGTGCAGGAACCATAATAAAATGAACAGCAAAGTAAGGAATGTAGTAGTCCCACCAAAGTTCAAAACCAAACGGCTTTCTTGGATCGTATTCGTAATCCATAATCTCCATTTTGTTGTCTTCTTTGAGCTTTTTATTTTTTAAAATTCTTAGAGTGTTTGGTGCATAGTAGGTAAACTTCCATGTTGCTGCAAAAACATAAACAAAAACAGTTCTTAGCCACATTGGTGTTTTTGACTGAATAAGCCACTGCATGTTTCTTTCAACATTATCTGGGTCATCAGTTTCCCCAAGGTGGTAGTGGTGCATAATATTATGTTCATACATCCAAGCATCTGGTCTAATCCAATCTAACCAATCCCACGCTCTTCTGCTTCCCTGTGCAAAGTTTCTCTTTTTATACTTTTCAGGAACATTAGGAACTTTGTCATAAGCACCGTGGAGTATAGGGTGGGTAACATTTGCCCATCGACCAACATTACCTGTACTAATAAGTAGGGCTGCAACTATGGCTAGTGACCAAAAAAGAAAACCACTGGTTATGCTACTGATTGCTAAAAAAAGTACGATAGCAAAGCCAGAAGCAGTAAACATTCTTCCCCATCTTTCCATCTTAAGAAGATGTTGAAAATCCTCTTCTGATGGTGCTCCTATGGTTGCTTTTGCCTCGTCTATATCTTTTTTGAGTTGCTCTTTATCTATCTGGTCGTAGGGTGTGTATTGCTGAGATTGTGACTCTAACTTTGACATTTTTATCCTTCTATTTTTATGATGTTGATTTTATTATATATAAATAATTATAATAAGCTTAATAATCAATAGTGATAGTTGGATAAATTTTATTTATTATTATTTCGGTTACACTTGATAGTGATTGTCACAACATAGACTATTATGATTCAATATTTATTAATAATTTTTTGTTACTTTTTGTCATTTTTTTAATGCTGTGTTCTCGTTTAGATGCAGAACTTCTGTCAGAATGTTTTTCACTATAAACCAAGGTTACAGGACGACGAGCTTTAGTATACTTGGCACCTTTCTCTGATGTGTTATGCTCTGTTATGCGACGTTCTAAATCGGTAGTTATACCCGTATATAGTGTATTATCAGAGCATAGAAGCATATAGACAAAATACATCAGTTCTTATCTACCTTGGACATCGCTTCAAACCAGTTTCGTGTAAAGTGTTTTTTTATGTAGGCTTCAGAGTGAGGTACAAAACACCCTGCACAGTTTTGATGAATTGCCGTATCTGAAATATATTGGCTACCATCTTTAGAGTCGATACCACAGGTAGAAAAAAGTGTACGCTCTTCTATTTTTTTGAAGCCTTCATCTTTAAAACGAAAGTTTGGACAGGCACAGAAGTAGCAGTTTAACGCTTCGTTGTCGTGGCACTTTTTATTTTTTGCATAGAGAGGGCAGAAGTCAGGTTCTTTTTTGACCATGTTGTCAAATCTAAAATACTCTATGAGTTCATCATCACTTAAGTGAGTGAGTTTTTCTATAATCTTTTTGTGTTTTTCCCCATGGGCTTGGAACCAAGAGCTGTAGGACATATTTTCTCTTTTTTGCGAATTATAGCATAAGAGCTATGGCTAAAAAGAGTAAAATCTCAACACTCTCTAGTGTAGTACCTAAAACATCTCCATTGAGAAAACCTATTTTAGATTTAATATAGAACGAAATGCCTAACGATAAGAGTACCCCTAAGATAAGTAAAATAATAAAGTTACTTATGAGCAGAGAGCCTATGAGTATAAAAATAAGATAGCTAGAGATAAAATATTTTAAAGATAGTGCATCTTTTAGTTGTGTTGCAAAAGAGGAGTTAAAAGTATGTACTTTAAAAAGTAGTAAGAGTGATAATCGACTAATAATTAAAACAGCTATAAACTCCATAAGATAATGATGGGTAAATAGATAGACTATTCCAGAGACTTTTAACAGTACAAAACCTATGGCATAGAGAACACCCATAGCTCCAACGGTAGGTTCTTTTATAACGGCATAGGCATCTTTTCCTGAGTGTGAAGCGTAGATAGCATCAGCCACATCTATGACAGCTTCGGTATGAATAAAGCCATAAAGCATCATGTAAATAACAGCTGAAACTACGGCTCCATACCATTCTAAATGGGCTAAAGAAGAGAAAAGAAGAACTGTTCCTAAGCCTAATATAAAGCCTACCAAAGGTAGAAATAGGAGCATAGATGCTAAAACCTCTTTTTTTGAAAGGTCATCAGAGGCTTTAAACTTTATGGGCAATATAGAAAAATATGAGAATGCGAATTTTAATCCTAAATAGCTATTTATTATAAAATTTTTAATGGAACTCTTCACTATTTTAACCTTATTAATTAAATTTTAACATATAGGGTATAATATCTCATATATTATACGAAGGATATAAAATGTTAAAAGCAATTAAGCATTTTTTTGTACTTTTAGGAGTTATATTATTTATAGCTTGTAATGCTGGAAACTCTTCTAGTGAAGAGTTAAATAGTCATATTTATGGAGAGGATGGTGACTATGAGATTATTGAACCTTTGAAAGAGTCTGAAAATAATATGTCGGTTTTATATGCTCCTTCAAATATGAGTAAATCATCGCCTACTCCTATTATATTTTTTGCTCCAGGTTGGAAATCGATTCATCATGAAGACTATAAGAGCCTGTTAACCTTTATTGCTAATCATGGGTATATGGCTATTTATGCAAAAGATGATAAAGGTGCTTACTCTGCAAAACATTTAATTAAATATTACAAAGAGATGCTTAAGCATTCAGAAGTAACTTCATATGTAGATAAATCTAAAATAGGAGTTATAGGTCACTCTTCTGGTGGAGGACATGCTTTTAAGATTTTAAAAGAGTTTTCTGATGAGGGTTGGGGTTCAAAAGGTAGATTTCTTCTCACTTTAGAGCCTTGGTTTAGTTTTGATATGAATAGAGACGATATGAAAACACTTCCTTCTAATACCAATGTACTTTTTATACAGTTTGGTAAAGGTGGAGAGAATTTAGAAAATAATACTGACCCAAGAATTCCTCTAAGCGAATACTATTTACTCTCTTCCATAAATAAGTCTCAAAAAGATTATCAGATTGTTGAAGATGCTAATCATACTTATCCTCAAGGAGATAGAGACTATGCAGATATGCAGGGTATTTTAAAACCTTTGGATGCTTTAATGGAGTATACATTTAATGTACAAAAAGATGTAAAAGCTTATGAAACAGCATTAGGGATAGGGAGTGATGACCCTTATAGTGATGGTAAAGGTATTCAAAGAGTTCAAGAGATAGATAAGTATCACTATAGATGTGATGGTAATGATAATAGTGGAGCTATAAGAACACTTGTAGAGACAGACATAGACTATTGTGCTATGGAGAGGTAAGTGCCTCTTCTAATGTTTGTATAGACTTTTTATCTTTAATGGCAACCCTAACATAACGGTTGTCTAAGCCATCAAAATTAAAGCAGTCTCTTATCATGATTTTATAGGGTATGAGTCTTTTTTGTAACTCTTTGGCTGTTATATCTTTTAATTTTATGAGTATATAGTTTGCACAAGAGGGGTAGACCTCTTCTGCAAGAGAAGAGTTTTCTAGTATCTCTTTTAATAATCCTCTATGTTCCTCATTTATTTTTCTAGCTTTCTTAACAAAATTTTTATCGTTTAATGCAGCTTGTAAGTAGTGACTGTCAAACTCAGAGATTTTCCAAAGGGGTTCTTTCTCTTTGATAACATTTATGTTTTTACTATTGGAGAGCAAGGCTCCTATTCGAATACCAGCAGAGCTATAAAACTTGGTCATTGATTTTAAAATGTAAAGTTTGTCATACTCTTTTATGTATTTGACTGCTGACTCAAAGGGTGTGAAGTCTAAAAAAGATTCATCTATAAGTATGGTACACTTTTTTGATATCCAATGTTTCATAAGCTTTCCAATGTCATAGAAGTTTCCATCAGGAGTAGAGGGGTTGACAAAAATAACAAATGAGTTCTCTTTTACCTCTTGGCTGATATCTTCAAAACGATGAATAAAATTGATGTTATAGTTGTTTAAGTAGGCTGCTTTTTTATACTCTAAATAACAAGGAGCATAGAGGTTAGCATCTGTTAAATTTAACTCTCTAAATAGTGTGTAGATAGCAGTGGTAGCTCCATTAAAAAGTTCTATTTGATGGGGTTCTACCTGATAAAGTTTTGCTATGGCTCTGTATAATTTATCATAGTTGGGATAAGAGGAGACATTGAGTTGGTTAAAGTCTATAGTGATTTGTGGCTTTATAAAGTTTATGTTAGAAGAGAGGTCTATAACTTCAGAGATGTTACAGTTAATCTCTTTTGCAAAGTCTGTGATGTTACCACCATGTTTATAATTGGGCATAGATAACGGCTCCTAAAGTTAAAATAATAAAGCTATCTAGTCGCCATTGGAAAGAGAGAGCTTTTTTGATATCTGCTGATGTTATATCTTTTTTACCTTCACCAAACCAAGCTTTCTTTTTTACTTTTCCAAAGTAGGAGGTATCACCACCAAGCTTGACCCCAATAGCAAATGCCATAGCAGTGATGGGGTGCCCTGCGTTGGGGCTGTCATGTTTTTTTCCATAAGTATGAAAGTTTAAAAGAGCTTTTTTACTACCCATCAATAGGGCGATGAGTATGGCAGTGATACGAGCAGGAATAAAGTTAACTACATCATCTAAAATGGCAGAGGTTTTTCCAAACTTCTCATAACGCTCATTTCTATAACCAACCATAGAGTCTAAAGTGTTGATGGCTTTGTATACAAATGCTCCTTCTAACCCAAAGAGAAGTAGGTAAAAGAGTGGAGCAATAACGCCGTCACTAAGGTTTTCAGCATAGGTCTCTATGGCTGCTTTGTTGATGT
>JALUKQ010000009.1 GCA_027056485.1 Campylobacteraceae bacterium
AAACTTTTTCAATATCTAAAAAAGACACCAAAAGCCTACAGTGCCACCCTTTGGTTAGGAGCAAACTCTCAAAGCTTAGATATTGAAAATGTAGACTCAGTCAAAATAGTTCCTAAATTTACCATCAATGATATCTACCAAGCACTAGAGAGCCTAAGAGGAGAACTCACCTACTATCCACCCAAATTTTCAGCTAAAAAGATCAATGGAAGACGTGCCTATGATTTAGCACGAGAGGGGAAAGAGATAGAGTTAAAAGAGATTACTTCTACTATTTATGATATTCATCTCATCAACTACTCTCACCCTTTTGTCCATTTTGAAACAGTGGTTTCAGAAGGAACATATATTCGCTCTTTAGGAGCCTTATTAGCTGATAAACTTGGCGTTGACGCAACACTTTCAAGTCTACGACGTGACTATGAGGGAGCATTCTCTTTTTATAATGAAAAAGCACTTAACCCACTAGAGTACTTAAAAATTCCTCAAAATATCTATACTGGTGATGCTGAATACATGGAACTTGGGAAAAAACTCTATCTGGACTATTTTGAAACAAAAGAGGATGGAGAGTACTGGGTAGAGACTGAAAACTTTTTTTCAGTCATCTCTATAGTCGATGGGGAGGTTAAGTATAAACTTAACCGTATGGAGAAGTTTTCTACTTAGGAGCTCGTGTCAAATTTAAATCTACTGTCGCTTCATAGACTTTAGATACAAAAGCTTCACCTGGATCTGACTTAACAGTTCTATAACCTTTGTCCATCTCTAACCAAAACTCTGTATTTTCCATATTTCTATACTCATGATGTCCGATTAAATGAGTAATAGAAGGATGACTCTTTTTAAGGTAACGAACCAGTGCAATATTCGCTTTAAGCTGTTCTGGAGTAAGGTCGTCTTTTTTATTTCCTTTTCCTCCTACATTTTCTATACCAATAGTTGAGTAATTCAAGCCAATCACATGCCGTGCCATCCAGTTTTCAGGCATGAGTCTATAGATAGTACCATCTCTTTTTACTAAAAAATGGGCTGAAACATTTAAAGCTGATGCTTTTTGAATATCTTTTCTATCTGATAAAAGTTTTTGAGGCTTTAATCTGTTAAAGCTCTTATCAAAACTCATATCAGCTGTCCAGTGAAGTACTATTATTTTAGGCTCTATCTCTATATTTTCTACTTCAAATCCATAATGTTTTTTAATATACTCTTTGGTCATCTCTATACGCTCTTCACCAAAGTCTATAGGTTTATTTATAATCTTTATACTTGTCGCATCATTGGCATAAGCCATAACAAACAGTGTAGATAGTGATAGTAATATTTTGTCTATTTTCATCGTTTTAATTCCTTCATAATAAAATCGGCAATTTTAGCTGCCACCTCTTTCAACCGTGGCTCTAACCAGTCCGTCTGTTTTTTACAAGTTAACTCTCCAAGCTCTAAAACTAAAAAACCTTTACTTGCTTGAACATGAGAAAAACCATAATAGTGAGACAAGTTATCTGTAAAATTATCTTGATGCCACTTAAATGGGAAAAAACTGCTGTACTGCTCTCTCCATCTCTTTGCCATAGCCTTTACCTTAGGATCAGAATTATAACCTATAGATGCACCAGTACTACACTCTTTTTCAGCACCATCAAAGTGAATAGCTACAGCAATGCTTGTATTAGCAATAGGAATCTTTGCCCCTACTCTTGTAACATCTATACCTTTAGCTTCTAAAAGTCGTTCTACCTCTTTTCCTACCAGACTGTTCCATTTAGATTCTACCAAACCATTGTGTATTGAACCAATATTACCTTTTGTTCTTCCTACATGTCCCTCTTGTATAAGTACTGTTGTATTAATAACTCTGTTATTAAAAATAGCCATCATCAAAAGAAAAAAAAGTAATCCTATAAATAATCCTAATACTGCTCTAACACTCATCGTCTATCCTCCTTTTTTATGGATAAATTAAATATTTTTGACGTATAGCTTTAAATCCTTCTAAACCTTTTTGCCAACTCTCTTTTATGTTTTTAGCAGATTTTCCTGCAATTATCTGCTCTCTTAAGCAACTACTTCCAGCCAACTTGTCTATAAATTTATTTTTTAAGAAAAACTTTTTCTTATAAGGGTAATGTTTATATGCGTCTATAATATACTCCAAATTTATACCATCATTAACACTTATAACTTCTCCACTTAAGTCGACACCATAACAAGTTTTATTTTCATGTTTAGGGTGCTTTGCTCCTTCTCGGGAGATGGGCTTAAATGAAAAATACTTTTTTGTATAATAAGGACTACCATATAGCTGAAACTGCTGTGTAGTTCCACGCCCTGCTGAAAAAGTTGTCCCCTCAAAAAATGCTAATGAAGGATAGAGATAAATAGACAAATCATTGGGTAGATTTGGTGAAGGCTTCACCATTAATGAATAAGGTAAATCATGTTTATAGCTACCCAATCGTATCACTTTTAAGTCAGCTTTTTTTCCACCTTTTAGCCACCCTTCACCATTAATCATCAAGGCATACTCCCCTATGGTCATACCATACAACACAGGTACAGGGTGCATCCCCACAAATGACTTATAGTTTAAATCTAATACCTCACCATCTATCCGTCCACCATTAGGATTTGGTCGGTCAAGTACTATCACTGGTATATGTGAGTCTGCAGCAGCCTCCATAATATAATGAAGAGTAGAGAGATAAGTATAGAAACGAACTCCCACATCTTGAATATCGAAAACAATTATATCTATACCTCTAAGGTCTCCCTTTGTCGGTTTTTTATGTTTGCCATAGAGTGAAATAATAGGCAAACCTGTTGTCGCATCTCGTCCATTTTTAACATGTTGACCAGCATCAGCTTCACCTCTAAAGCCATGCTCGGGTGCAAAGATTTTCATCACATCTATTTGCTCTCGCAAAAGCTTGTCAACCAGATGTTCTCCAAAAACTAAAGATGATTGGTTTACCACCAAAGCAACATGCTTACTTTTCAAATAGGGCATATAAGCCTGAGCATTTTCAGCACCTACAATAATCTGAGCAAACAAAGAGAGGGGTAATAACAGAAGAAGTACTATTTTTTTTAACATCATACAGTTAAACCGTTTTCTCTGAATCACAATGTCTCTTCTTCAATTTCCCTGACATACTCAAGTAAGAGTTCAACGCACCTATGTAGGCTCTTGCACTTGCCAACATGGTATCTATATTTAAACCATGACCAATAATGGCTGGTTCATCTTCATTAAAAGCTACTTTAACTGTTACCGATGCCAAGGCATCTTTACCCTCTGAAACAGACTTAACTTTATAGTCCAGCAACGTCCCATCAAAACCAGAAATTCTATCTATAGTTTTAAATATAGCATCCATCGTACCTTGACCTATTCCTGCTTCTATAATTTCAGTATCATCTTTTCGTATCTTCATTGCTGCACTTGGTACACCATTGGAACAGTCCATTAACTGCAATGAAATTAACTCATAAACTTGTGTTGCTTTGGTCATCTCATTGGTTACCAAAGCTCTTAAATCATCATCATAAATATCTTTTTTCTTATCTGCCAATATTTTAAAACGTTCAAATGATGAGTTCAGTGCATCATCTTCCAAAGTAAAGCCTAACTTTGACAACTTATCTTTAAATGCAGCACGTCCTGAGTGTTTACCTAAAACTAACGTATCGTCTTTTACGAGACCAATATCTTCTGGACGGATAATCTCATAAGTCTCACGATTTTTCAACATACCATCTTGGTGAATCCCACTCTCGTGTGCAAAAGCATTTTTACCTACTATGGCTTTGTTTGGTTGTGGCTCTATGCCTGTAATGTTAGCAATTAATCGACTTGCAGGGTAAATCTCTTTGGTATTAATATTGGTCTCAAAGTTAGAGAAGATATCTTTTCTAACTTTTAATGCCATCACTATCTCTTCTAAAGCTGCATTACCTGCTCTCTCACCCAAACCATTGATGGTACACTCTATCTGTCTTGCCCCATTCATAACTGATTCTAATGAATTTGCAACACCCAACCCCAAGTCATTGTGGTTATGTACAGAGATAATAGCTCTACCTTTTGTATACTCTGACATAATCTTTACCATTTCACCTATCTCCTGAGGAAGTCTAAAGCCTACCGTATCTGGTAAATTAATGGTCGATGCACCTGCTTCTATAACAGCATCAGATATCTCTTTCATAAAACCTATGTCAGAACGCCCAGCATCTTCACATGAGAACTCAATATCATCAACAAATTCTCTAGCATAACTTACAGCTCTTACGGCTCTTTTTATCACTTCATCTGGAGTCATCTTTAACTTATGTTCCATATGTATAGAAGAGGTAGCTATAAAGGTATGAATACGCTTCATATTTGCTTTAGCTATGGCTTCACCTGCTGCTTTAACATCTGAGTCAATAGCTCGTGCTAAAGAACAAACAGTCGAGTTTGTAACACGCTGAGCTATTTTAGATATAGCATCAAAGTCACCAGGACTTGCAGCTGCAAACCCTGCTTCTATAACGTCTACCCCCAACTTCTCTAACTGAATGGCTATCTGAATCTTCTCTTCAGTGTTCATAGAAGCCCCAGGACTCTGCTCACCATCTCTTAATGTTGTATCAAATATTTTAATGATTTCTTTGCTCATTATCTTTACCTTATAAATAAAAACGTACTCTAATTTTATGTACGTGAAAAAATTGTCTAATTCTATCCTATATAGGATTAATTAGAAACTAATGAAATGTGATTGTGTGATTATTTTTTATTAATGGGAGCGAAAAAAGTTGTGATTATGTGTAATTTGAAGTTATTAGAGGAGGAAAGAGTTTATGCCTCTTCCTCTTTAATATGAGCCATACGTGACTCCATTTCTTTCTCTTTTTCAAAATCTAAAATAATCTCTTGAACTTTCGCTCCTTCGATTACCTCAACATCTAAAAGAACAGCTGTCATATTTTCAATAGCACCATTGTACTTTCTAAGTGTCTCTTTGACAAACTCATAACGTTCAGTCAAAGTAGCCTTTATACTTGCATCAATATCTTGTGCCATCTTTTCACTATAGTCATTTGACACCATTCCTCCACCAAGGAATGAACTCTGGCTACGTGATAGAACCATAAGACCAGCAACATCAGACATACCATAAACAGAAATCATATCTTTTAAAATAGCTGTTGCACGATCAAGGTCATTTCCTGCACCTGTAGAGATTTCACCTAAGAAAACTTCTTCTGCTGCACGTCCACCAAGTAGTACATCTATCTCAGCCATAAGCTCATACTTACGTTTTAAGAATCTGTCTTCATCATCTGGTAAGTGCAGTGTATAACCTAAAGCACCTAAACCTCTAGGGATAATAGAAACCTTAGTAACACGTGTCGAACCTTTTGTTAACTCTGCCATAAGGGCATGACCACTCTCATGATAAGCTACAATTCTCTTCTCAACATCAGATACTTTTCTATTTTTCTTTTCAAGTCCAACAAATGCTCTCTCTATCGCTTCTAACAGTTGGTCTTGCATAATAGTCTTTTTATTGGCACGACCTGCCAAAAGTGCTGCTTCGTTAATAATATTTGCCAAGTCAGCACCAGCCATACCAGCTGTCTGTTTTGCAACTATTTCCATATCTATAGATTCATCAAGTTTTACATCTTTAGAGTGAACTTTTAAAATTGCTAAACGACCTGCAAAGTCTGGTTTGTCTACAAGAACCTGTCTATCAAAACGCCCTGCTCTTAGCAATGCAGCATCGAGTGTTTCAGGTCTGTTGGTTGCAGCCAATACAATAACGGGTGTATCAGTACCAAAACCATCCATCTCTGCAAGAAGCTGGTTTAATG
>JALUKQ010000010.1 GCA_027056485.1 Campylobacteraceae bacterium
TCCCATCGCCGATAATACTTATCCTGTCTGGATTGGGAATGTAGGTCGCTGCCTCTTTGATTTTTTCTTTATTCCCAATTAACCTTTTTTATTTTTTATTGTATTTTATTTATTGATTTTAAATCATCAATATTATAATTGCCAATTTATACCTTTCTTCCCTTTTAAACCAAGAAAACTATTAGTTCGTGAAAAAGGTTTACTCCCAAAAAAACCTCTATATGCAGAGAGTGGTGATGGATGTGGACTCTTAATTATCATGTGTTTTGTAGTATCTATAGAAATCCCTTTTTTCTGTGCATAAGCTCCCCATAATATAAAGACAACATTCTCACACTCTTGATTGATTACTTCAATAATTTTATCAGTAAATCTCTCCCAACCTTTTCTTTGATGACTATTTGATTTTCCTGCTTCAACAGTTAAGACAGCATTGAGAAGAAGTACCCCTTGTTCTGACCATGGTTGTAGATATGGGGTATGAAAGTTGTCAATACCTAAGTCATCTTGTAACTCTTTATAGATATTTATAAGCGATTTTGGAAGAGACTTTATCTCTGGTATGGCTGAAAAACATAGACCATGAGCATGACCAATAGTTGGGTAAGGGTCTTGACCTAAGATGACTACTTTAACTTTCTCAAGAGGTGTTAAGTTTAGGGCATTGAACCACAAAGAGCTTTTAGGAAGTATAGTTTTTCCTTTTGTTCTCTCTACTTCTAAAAAGTTTTTAAGTGTTTGCATATAGGGTTGCTGAAATTCATTTTCTAAATGTTTAAGCCATGAAGTTTCTAAATTAATATTGGTGTGCATTTTTTATCTTTTTTCAAAATTATACTATAAATACGATACAATACTTTTAATTATAATATTAGGATATTACAGTGTCAGAAAAGAAGATTGCATCAGCTAGAATAACAGAATCAAGTTCTCAACTATTACAAGAGCTAAACAACTCATTACCATTTGATAAAGTCCTCTATAGAGAAGATATAGAGGGTTCAAGAGCTCATGCTTATATGTTAGCAGAGCAGAAGATTATCTCTAAAGAGGATTATGCTCAAATAGAAAGGGGTTTAGTAGAGATTTATGAAGAGGTTGAGTCAGGTGAGTTTTTACTTGATGGAGATGATGAAGATATTCATATGGCTATTGAAGGTCGGCTTACAGATAAAATAGGTGACGCAGGTAAACGTTTGCATACTGCAAGAAGTCGTAATGACCAAGTGGCACTTGACTTTAGACTTTATGTTCAAAAAAATACACAAAAGATTTCAGATTTACTTCTTTTAAATATAGAGACACTTTTAAAAGTAGCAAAAGAGAATACCGAAACACTTCTTCCTGGAATGACACATTTGCAACATGCACAGCCTATTAACTTTGCTTTTCACATGATGGCATATGTTAGTATGTTCAAACGTGATTATGAACGATTTACCTCTTCATATGAACGTAATAACTATTCTCCAATAGGTTGTGCTGCTTTGGCTGGTACTCCACATCCCGTTAATAGAAGAATTACATCTGAAAAGCTTGGTTTTAAAGCTCCAACATTAAACTGTCTTGATACAGTTAGTGACCGTGATTTTGCTTTAGAGATTTTGTTTAATATCTCAACTATGATGATGCATATGAGTCGTTTGAGTGAAGAGCTTATTTTATGGTCGGCTTCTGAGTTTAAATTTGTACAGCTTTCAGACAAACATGCGACTGGATCATCGATAATGCCACAGAAAAAGAATCCAGATATTCCTGAGCTTCTTCGTGGGAAAACTGGAAGGGTAAATGGAAACTTAGTAGCACTTTTAACAGTAATGAAAGGTCTCCCACTGGCTTATAACAAAGATATGCAAGAGGATAAAGAGGGCGTTTTTGATTCTGTTCGTACAGCTCTACTCTCACTAGAAGTTTTAAATGAGATGATAGATGAGATGACAGTAAATGTAGAGAATATGAACAAGGCATGTATGATAGGTCATCTCTCTGCAACTGATTTGGCTGATTACTTGGTAAAAAAAGTGGGTATACCTTTCCGTGATGCTTATCATATTACTGGGAATGTTGTAAATGTGGCAGAAGATAAAGGTGTAGATATATCAGAATTGACTTTAGACGAGTTGCAGAGTATAGACAATAGAATTTCTGTAGATGTCGTAGAACTTCTTGATAATCGTGCATCGATGAATGCTCGTACTTCAGAAGGTGGAACCAGTACAGTACGTACTAAAGAGCAGATAGAGTCTCTTGTCTCATGGTTAAAAACTCAAAAGTAAGGATAAATATGTTTGGATTTTTTAAAGCTAAAAAACAAGTAATACAGTCACCTACAGATGGTCAGTTGGTTAGTTTAGAGAGTGTTCAAGATGAAGTATTTTCTACTAAACTTGCAGGTGATGGTTTAGCTATAATACCTATTAGCAATACTTTTGTAGCTCCTGTCTCAGGTGTATTAACTAAAATATTTTCAACCAATCATGCTTTTTCTATACAGACAACTACAGGTTTAGAAGTATTGGTTCATATAGGGTTAGATACTGTCAATCTAAATGGTGAGGGCTTCAAGCGTTTGGCTACAGAGGGCGACAAAGTTTCTGTGGGTGACCCTATTGTTTCGGCAGATATTGAGTTTATAAAGTCTAAGGGTAAAGATATTATCACGCCTATTGTCTTTAACCATGAAAAAGAGTTGACTTTGTCCATACTCAATGCACGAACTATCCGAGAGGGTGAAACGCTGATGGAAGTTACGATTAAGTAGAATTTATTTAAATGTTTTTATATATAAATCTTCCACCTTTATCCTTGCCCATTCATGGTCAACGTTTCTTAGAAACTTTAAACATGATTTGAGGTGAGGATTACTGTTAAAACAGTTTATTCTTACTTTTTTCCCTAACTCTTCATACCCGTAATGCTCTATGAGCTGTTCTAATATATCTTTTAATTTTATACCATGAAGAGGGTTGTTACTGTTGTCCATAATTACTCTTTTTTATTGCTATTATAGACCAACTTCAATATATTGGTATTTAATTTAAAGTCTGAAAATCTATAATCTCAACTGCATCACAACCTTTTTTTAATAGTTTACGTTTTTTTGCATCTTCTTCTGCCAGTTCTATGAGGTCTGCAAAATCTTTTTTATGAGCTTCAAAATGGTAGAGCTCTTTTTCTGTACTAATAATGACATTAGTTTGAGAGTCGTCGGTTGAAAGTTGAAGGTTTCTAATACCTTTTGCAAATTCACTTTTTATAAGTTTTATAACTTTTTCATTTGCTAAAATCTCTTTTAGTGATATCTCTTTATGGGTGTCGTTGTCACAGATAAGTTGGTAGGTCACGTTTAATTTTCCTTGCATGGGAATTACCTTTTAATATAATGTTTATAAATTATATCAGCAAATAAAGAAGGAGTAAAGAAATATGGCATATTGTCATATTTCTTGCTTTGGTAATTTTATAGGTTCTCTTTAATCATCTCAGAGACAGACTCTGCTTTTGTACCTAAAACCACTTGAATGGTGGTGTCACTAGGCTTTATAACCCCTTTGGCTCCGAGTTTTAAAAATGCTTCTTCATCTAAGTTTTTAGAGTTTTTTACTTCCATTCTAAGGCGAGTGATACAGGCATCGGTAGAGACAATGTTTTCTTTTCCTCCAAGAGCCTCTATAAAGGCTAAGGCTTCGTTTGAGCTTTTGTTGTTACTCTCCTCTTCATCAGCTTCAAAAATCGTTAGTTTAAAAAGCTTAATGGTGTAGTATGAGAGTATAAAGTAGATAAGAGCAAAAACTGCACCAAGAGGTAGAAGAAGAAGAGGGTTTTTTGCCAATTTGTAGTTAATGACATAGTCAAAAAGACCTGCTGAGAAACCAAAACCGTGGTGAATGTCTAAAAAGTGAGCTGTAGCAAGAGCTAGACCTGTTAGTAGAGCATGGAGTACAAAGAGAACAGGAGCTATAAAAAGAAAAAGAAATTCTAATGGTTCGGTAATACCTGTTAAAAAAGAGGTAAATGCCACACCTGCTAAAATGGCTCCTGCTTTTTTTTGTTGCTCTTTTGGGGTAGTTAGGTAGATAGCCAATGCCATGGCTGGAAGACCAAACATCATGACAATATAGAACCCTGACATATAAACACCAGCTGTTGGGTCACCTGCAAAGAATCGATGTAGGTCACCATTGGCTACTACTTCTGCACCATCTTTTACGTATGTGAAGTCTCCGAGTTGGAACCAAAAGACAGAGTTTAGAATGTGGTGTAGCCCAAGTGGAATGAGCAGACGGTTTAGTGTTCCGTAAATAAATGTTCCCACTTCATTAAGACTTATGATGGTATTTGAAAAACTATCTATACCATTTTGTGCGTAGTGCCAAAAGTATCCTGCTAAAAGACCAATACCAATAGCAGAGAGTGCTGTGATAATAGGTACAAAACGTTTACCTCCAAAAAAACCTAAAAATTCAGGTGGTTTAATAGTATGAAAACGGTTGTATAGAGTACCTGCTAAGATACCTATGATAATTCCTATAAAAACACCCATATTAAGGTCTTTGTCTATTTGGAGATATACAGCTTTTGCTATAAGAATACCTACCAAAGCAGAAAGTGCAGCTGCACCATCACTGTTTTTGGCTAATCCATAGGCTATACCTACTGCAAAGAGCATGTCTAAGTTTTTAAATATGGTTTCACCAGCCACTTTCATAATGCTTGCTACTTGACCATCGAGGTAGGGGATATCTCCAAAACCAAGACGAAGTAAAATAGCTGCAATAGGTAGAACAGCAATAGGTGTCATAAGGGCTTTACCCACTTTTTGTAATAGACTAAACATTTCTGATTCTCTCTTTTAATGAAGGTATGAGTTTTGCCGAGACAGAAAGTGTGTCGTAACCTAAATTTATCAATGTCTCTGTAGCAGCAGTCAACCCAGCTAGTTCACCACAAATACTAATGGGCTTTTTAGTAGTTACTATAATTAACTTTAAGGCATTCATAATCATAGGTGACAGTGCATCTGCTTGTAGGGTTGGGTGAGTTCTTTCTATGGCAAAGAGGTATTGGGTGAGGTCGTTGGTTCCTATGGAATAGAAGTCGACTAGTTGGTCAAACTCATGTAAAGCAAAAATAACAGAGGGGACTTCTAGCATAATTCCAAACTCTATATTTGAGATATCTAAGTTTTGTTTAATGGCAATATCTATAGCAATTTTTTTTGCTTCTATAAACTCATCGCAGTTATTTACCATCGGAAACATAATTTTCATAGTTTTGTTTTTATCATTAACCTCTTTAACAGCTTGGAAAATAGCTAATAGTTGCTCTTTTAAAAGGGTTTGTTCTCGTAATAAAAAACGAATTCCTCTTATACCTAAGAATGGATTTTGTTCTTTTTCGATGTGAGCGTAGGGAAGAGGTTTGTCACCTCCCACATCGAGTGCTCTTATAGTAAGTTCATCAAAAAGTTCAAAAATTTCTCTATAAGCATTGGTCTGTTCTTCTACTGTAGGCTTTTTCCCCATAAACAAAAATTCACTTCTAAAAAGCCCAATGCCATCTGCTCCCAACTCTTTAGCCTCTTTGGCTGATTGTACATCTCCAATATTTGCAAGAACTTTAATACTCTTACCTCTTAATGTCTCTGTTGATTTAAAACGATTTTTATAGTTTTGGGCTTTTTTATCTTGAAATGTTTTTAGTTTAGCTTGGGCTTTTTCTCTGTCTGCTTTTGTAGGATTAACAACAAGAGTACCTGAACTGGTGTCAAGTATAGCCTCTTTTGTCTCATCTATGGCATCATGTATAATAACTGTAGGAATAGCAAATGAACGTAAAAGTATGGAAGCATGAGAAGTTGGAGTACCCTGTTTTAGTACCACTCCTTGAATGGGAGAGTCTACAAGTTTAGGAACATCACTTGGAAGTAGGTCAGCTATAAGCAAAATATAGGGAGTAGTTGGAAGTTTTAATGTCGTGGTTATTCCTGTATGAGTTAGTATTTGTTGGAGAATATCTTTATAGTCAGCGATACGAGACTCAAATTTTGTGCCTTTTAGTTTTGCTATCTCTCTATTTATAGTCTCTTTTAATCTCTCTATATCTTTAAAGTTTTGTTGAAAAATTTCAGAAGAGAGTAGCTCTTTATGTGCTAAGTATATATCTGATTCACTGTTTGATTTGTTTTTATTATATAGCTCTTCAAGTTCTTTTTTTACTAATTCAATAGAGTCGTTTATGCTGAGATTATTTTTGTTATTTATATTTTCAACAGTTTTACAGTAAACCAAAGGAGCAATGGCTATACCTGGTACAACAGAAACACCATTTAGAGTAGGAGCCTCATAACTTTCATTTGTTTGAGTTAGGATTTCAACCTCTTTATCATTTTCCATAAGTTCTTTAAAAAAAGATGAGAGATGACTACTTGCTTCGTCTGCATCATCTCCTATACACTTTAAAGTAAAGCTTTCTCCTTTTTCTAAAGATAAGGAAATAATTTTAGGAACTTGTGTTGCAGGTACTTCCTGATCATAAGCGATGATGGTTATGATAGAATTAAACTTTTTTGCTTCATTGGCAAACTTTGCAATAGGTCTTAAGTGAAAACCATTAGATGAGGTGATAGTTAGTGTAGATTTTATGGGTTTTTGTTTTTTAAATATACTTTTTAGAAAATTCATAATTTTTCCCTGATAGCACTTATCTATTAAGAGTAGAGAAGTGCTACTTTGTTTTTCCCATTATATTAGCATAAATTTTTTCTGAGTAAAACCTTTTTAAAACTTTTTTGTATAAGCGTGACAATATGGAGTGCCATTTCTCAACTTATAGTAGTTTTGATGTTCCTCTTCTGCTTTATAGAACGTATGTTCATTAGCATCTTTTATCATAGTGGCGATGTTCATGCCTTTGTCTTCTAGTTGATTAATAAGTATCTGAACAGTATCTTCCTCGTCTACATTATTGGTAAATACAGCTGAAAGGTACTGTGGACCTATGTCTGGACCTTGTCCATTCATCTGTTCTGGATTATGTGTCTCAAAAAATAGTTTAGTAAGTGTTTCAAAAGAAATAACAGTTGGGTCATAAGTTACCTCTACAGTCTCTAGATGACCTGTATCTTTTCTACAAACTTCATAGTAGGTTGGGTCAACAGTGTGTCCACCCATGTAGCCTGAGTCTGCATTGACTACACCAGGGGCTTGTTGGAACCAATACTCTGTACCCCAAAAACAGCCTGATGAAAAGTAGGCTTTTTTGTATTTTGAGTTGTTTTCGTTGGAGTCAAAGGAGAGTGAAACAGAGTTAACACAGTGGCGTGTGCTTTTAGGGGTTATCTGTTCACCTTTAAATACATGACCCAAGTGACCATCACAGGTTGCACATACTATCTCTACTCTTCTTCCATCGGCATCGGGTATCTCTTTTACTGCATTCTCTATAGTATCATCGAAACTTGGCCAACCTGAACCTGAGTCAAATTTGTCTGTTGAGTTAAAGAGGGGAGTGTTACATTTCTTACAGTTGTAGACTCCTGCTTCATAAAAACCATCGTATTTCCCAGAGAAGGGCATTTCTGTACCTTTGTTTTCTATAACTCGTATCTCTTCACTGTTTAAATTATTATATTTCATTTATATTCCTTTTCGGAGTAATTTACTCTTATTAATAGAACTATAACATCATTAGTTGAAAAGTATCCATGAAAATTAAAAACTATGAAATTAAATTTATTTGAATTGATAAATAAATAACTTTTTATAAAAATTTATATGAAATAGTTTTGAATAAGTAAAATTCTATAGATTGAAAGGTACAATTTTTTGTGATTTGAAGTATGATATATAAAAGTATCAATAATTTAAAAAGTAAAAATTAGATATTTATAAACTTAAAAAAGAGTGTAAAGACATTAAAAATAAATAAAAAAAATCATAAACTACAATAAATGCACAATTATGTTATAATATCGTCTAAATAGTAAAGGAATATAGATATGAATCAACGAACTATTAGTAAGCCAGTTGAGGTTGTTGGAATAGGGTTACATAAAGGTGAGCCTATTAAACTTCGTCTTGAACCATTAGGTGTAGATGCCGGGATTGTCTTTTATCGTGAAGATTTAGCGTTGACTATTCCTCTTGCTCCCTCTTCTGTTATTGACACTCAAATGGCTACTGTTATAGGTTCTGACAAAGGTTATGTCTCTACCATTGAACATTTTCTTTCGGCTGTTTATGCTTATGGAATAGACAATATGAGAGTAATTGTCAATGGAAATGAGATGCCAATCATGGATGGTTCAGCATCTTCATTTTGTCTTCTTTTAGATGAAGCAGAAATAGAAGAGCAAGATATACCTAAACAGGTAATTAGAGTTAAGAAAAGAGTTGAAGTTCGTGATGGTGATAAGTTTGTAAGACTTGAACCAAGTGATGAAGTAACTTTTGATTTTGAGATAGATTTTGAACATCCAGTGATTGGTCAACAGTCTCAATCCTACTCTTTTGGAACCAAACCTTTTCTAGAAGAGATTGCACGTGCAAGAACCTTTGGATTTGCCCGAGATATTCAATACCTACAGAGTATTAACTTAGCACTGGGTGCAAGTTTGAATAACGCCATTGGTTTGGATGATGAAAAAGTACTTAACCCTGAAGGATTAAGATTTGACAATGAGTTCGCTCGTCATAAGATACTCGATGCTATGGGGGACTTAATGGTTACTGGACATAATATTCTAGGTGCTTATAGTTCATTTGCAGGAAGTCATAAACTTAATCATGAGCTAACAGTGGCACTATTTGCAGACAAAGCTAACTATGAAATGGTTGCTTTAAATAAAGTACAAAGTAGAGAATTTGCCAAAAGTTTCGCCTAATAAATATGAAGTTCTTATTATCTCTATAGCTTCACCTCTTCTTTTAGGTGTTTATAGAGATGGTGAGCTAGTAGAGAAAATAGAAACAGAAAAGAAAACCTCTGATATTCTTTTAAAAAAGCTTTCAGAATTATCAAAAAAATATAACTATAGTCGTCTTATTTATACCAATGGTCCAGGCTCCTATATGGCTATTAAGTTAACCTATATAACTTTACGTTCACTAGAGATTTTAAAAGATATCTCTTTTGATGGTTGTGATGCCTTTGATTTAAATAAACAAAATCCTATAAAAGCAGTGGGTAAACTCTACTTTATCAAAGAAAATAACACTATAATAACAAAAAAATTTGATGAAGCAGTAGAGCAACGGTTTGAATTACCTTCCATGTTGAGTGAAGTAACTATTTTAAATAACAATAAGCCAATGTATATCCTACCTGCTGTGTAATCGTTTAACGATTATGACATCGACAAAGGAAGTACTTTGTTTGTATCTGTACCAGCAACATCAGCGAACCTCGGTCCTGGATTTGACACATTAGGTTTGGCTATTAATCTTCGTAATGAAATTACTATTAAACCTTCTCGATTTTTCTCTGTATCTACTCGTGGTGAGGGAGCAGAAAACCCACACATCCGTAAAAATATTCTTTTTATGAACATCTTTAATAAGCAGTATATAAAACTTAAAGGTCAAAGAGATAACTTTAGATTTGAGTTTATAAATCGTATACCTATCTCAAGAGGTTTAGGCTCTTCGTCAGCTGTGATTACAGCAGCCTTGACCTCTGCTTATGTGGCAGCAGGTGAGCGTTATAACAAAAGAAAAATACTCAATCTTGCTTTAGAGTATGAACCACATCCAGACAATATTACCCCAGCTGTTATGGGTGGATTTAATGTCGCTTGTGTGGAAGATAAAAAGGTTTATAGTAAAAAAAGAAAAGTACCTGAGTATTTAAGAGCTGTTTTGGTTATTCCAAATAAAACTATTTCAACAGCCAAATCACGAAATGTACTACCTGATTTGTATAGAACAGAAGAGATGGTTTATTCACTTTCTCGTGCCTCATTTATGACCTCATTGTTTATGACAGAGTCATGGGATTTATTAAGAATAGCTTCTAAAGATAAGCTGCACCAGAGTAGAAGGATGAAACAGATGCCTGATCTGTTTGATGTTCAAAAGACTGCCTTATCAAATGGTGCGTTAATGAGTACGCTTTCAGGTTCAGGTTCAACATTTTTTACACTCTGTTATGCTGATGATGCAGCCAAGATTCATCAAGAATTGGCAAAGAAATTTCCCAAATTTAGAGTATTTACCAAAACTCTTGACAATTATGGCGTCACTTCAAAGAGTTAATAACAAAAGTTAGGTATAATTATGCGAAAAAATGAACCAGTACGCATGTGTATAACATGTAGAGAACGAGAGCTTCAGCAAAATCTACTTCGCCTACAAGAGAAAAACAGTAACATTTTTCCTTATTCTGGACAGGGTCGAAGTTTTTATATTTGTACTAGTTGTCGTGAAAACGAAAAAAAAATTAAAGGTTTAATGAAACGTTTTCGACTCACAAGTGAAGATAGTGAACAGTTTGTTAAGTATTTAAAGGAGTTAGATAAGAATGGATAGAGTTAAAATCCAAGAGATTGCAGATGAAGCAGGTGCATCAAATGCAGTACTTATTGAGAAAGCTAAAGAGTTAGGTTACGATGTTAAAGCAGCGAACAGTACAGTTACTGTTGATGAGGCTGGTATATTGGTTGACTATGTAATAAATGGTATTAAACCTAAATCGGCTCAGAAGCCTAAAATGAAAGTTGTTAAAAAAGCAAAAGTTACTAAAAGTGTTGACGTAAATGAAGAAGTGGCAACTCCAAAAGAAGAACTTAAAGTTGAAGAGAAAAAAGAGGTAGAGGAGAAGTCTGTTGAAGAGAAGCCAATTGCTAAAAAAGCAATTAAAAAAACTTCTACTAGAAGAGGTTCTATTACAGCAACTCCTAAAAAGAAGAAGATAGAGATAGTAGAGGTTGAAAAGCCTGAAGAGGTGGAAGTTGAAGCCTCTAAAGTGACTACTGAAATTTCTTCTAATGAAACATCTACAGAAACCTCAGTTGATGCTAATGTTGAAAAAGAGCAAGAAGTCGCTAAAACAGAGGAGATTTCAGAAGAGAAAAAATCTGAAGAATCAACTACTAGTTCTGAAGAGACTAAAGCTACGGAAGAAGATCCTGTAAAAGAAAAACCTAAAATGAAGCGTAAGCGTATAGGTATTACAGTAGTAAAAAAAGCAGATAGAGATAAACCAAGAATTAGAATAGTTGAAGAGCGTGGTCCAAAAGAGGTTGCGAGTAAAAAGAAAACACCAGGTATGCCAACTCCTCCTTCTAAAAAGAAGATTAAAAAAGTTGCTACGGCAAAAGAGTCTGGTGAGAAGCTTGACTTTATGTCAAATTCTAGTTTTGGTAGTTATAACCGTAACCAAGTAACAGAAGTTGAAGAAGAGCCAGAAGTACTTATGCTTGATTTTTCTGACAAAAATATCTATGAAGATATGATGCGTCAAGAGGCAAAACGTAAAGAAGAAGCTAAAAAAAGAGCTGCTGCTGGTGGCGTACAACAAAATCGTGGACGTGGTGGACAGGGTGGTCGTCGTAGACCATCTGGACTTAGACGTGGTGGTAAACGTAAAAAGTATATTAAAGAAGAGAGTACTGGTCCAATTACCTCTATTCAGATTCCTGAAAATGTAAGGGTTTATGAATTTGCTGAAAAAGTGGGAAGAAGTACTGGTGAAGTAATTAAAGTTCTCTTTGCATTAGGAACCATGTTTACACAAAATGACTTCTTAGATAAAGACTCTATTGAGATTCTTGCAGAAGAGTTTGACGTTGAAGTACATACTATTGACCCACTTGATGCACTTGACTATGTAAAAGTTTATGATGCAGAAGAAGATGAAAACCCAAGTGAGAGACCTCCTGTTATTACCATTATGGGTCACGTTGATCATGGTAAAACTTCACTTCTTGATAGAATTCGTCAGACAAAAGTTGCAGCTAAAGAGGCCGGAGGAATAACTCAACATGTTGGTGCATACCAAGTTGAGAAAAATGGTAAAAAGATTTCGTTTATAGATACTCCAGGTCACGCAGCCTTTACTGAGATGAGAGCACGTGGAGCTCAAGCAACGGATATTGTTATTATCGTTGTAGCTGCAGATGATGGTGTGAAACAACAGACTAAAGAGGCTGTTTCTCATGCTAAAGCAGCTGGAGTACCAATCGTTGTTGCTATTAACAAAATGGACAAAGAGGGTGCAAACCCAGAACTTGCTAAAGCACAGTTAGCTGAACTTGAAATTACTCCTACAGAGTGGGGTGGAGAGCATGAGTTTGTTGAAGTATCTGCACATTCTGGTTTGGGAATTGATGACTTACTTGACACACTTTTACTTACGGCAGAAGTGATGGAACTTCAAGCAGATGCATCACGTAATGCAAAAGCTGTTGTTGTTGAGTCTTCAGTTGAAAAAGGGTTTGGTGCTGTTGCGAATATTATTGTTCAAAATGGTACATTATCTATTGGTGATAGTTTTGTTGTTGGTACAACATTTGGTAAAGTTAAGACATTGATTTTAGATGATGGTGCAAGAACTAAAGCTATTGGTCCGAGTACCCCTGCAGCTGTTGTTGGACTTTCAAAAGTTCCTGATGCTGGTGAAGTTCTAGTAGTTATGGACTCTGAAAAAGATGCGAGAGAACTTGCTGACAAAAGAGCTGAGTATGCAAGAACCAAAGAGCTTTCTAAGAGTACTAAAGTTACACTTGAAGACTTATCTGCAATTATTGCAGAGGGTAATCTTAAATCGTTACCTGTTATTATTAAGACAGATGTTCAAGGTTCTCTTGAAGCGATTAAAGGAACATTGGCTGATCTTAAAAATGAGGAAGTTAAAGTTAATGTTATTCACGAAGGTGTGGGTGGAGTTACTGAGTCAGATGTTCAACTTGCAGATGCATCAGAACACTCAATCATCTTAGGGTTTAACGTTAGACCTACTGGTGCTGTTAAGAAAAAAGCAAAAGAGCTTGGTGTTGAGATTAAAACTTACTCAATTATCTATGAACTTCTTGATGATGTAAAAGCACTTCTTGGTGGTATGATGAGTCCAACTATCTCTGAAGAGGTTACAGGTCAAGCAGAAGTACGTGAGACATTTACTGTGGCTAAAGTTGGAACCATTGCAGGTTGTAAAGTTTCTGACGGTGTTATTGTTAGAAATGCTGGTGCTAGACTTATTAGAGACGGTGTTGTTATATACACAACGACTATTTCATCTCTTAAAAGATTTAATGACGATGTTAAAGAAGTCAAAAATGGTTTCGAGTGTGGTATCATGCTTCATAACTACAACGATATTAAAGATGGTGATGTTATCGAAACCTTTAAAATGGTAGAAGAGCAAGTTAAGCTTGACTAGGAACTAACCATGAGAGAAGAAGAGATAAAAAGAAAACGTACCGAGTCACGCTTGGTAGAATTACTTCCAGAGGCTTTCTCTGGAATGAATGATAACCGTATTAATGCTCTATCTGTAACAGCTGTTGTCTGTTCACGTGGGCGTTACGATGCAAAAGTTTACCTAGACAAATCATACTTAACAGAAAAAGAGCAGGGTGAAGCACTAAAACAGCTTAGAGCAGTTTCTGGTTATTTGTCAACCTATGTTCGTGAGAGCGAGGGTTGGTTTAAGTCACCTAAGTTTACCTTTGAGTTTGATACTCAGTTAGAGCAGATATCTAAAATAGAATCACTTTTTAAAGAGATTGGTAAACGTAAGACAAAAGAAGATACAAGTAAAGGAGACTCAGATGAATCTTAATGATCAGATAGCAAAAATAGTTAAGGCAAATGGTGCTTCTTTTTACGGAACAGAGACAGCTCAAGAAGATAGTAATACTATTTATAGAGTTTATATTACCAAAGAAGAAGGGGTGACACTTGACCTTTGTGCAGATATCTCTCATGAACTCTCTGTCTTTTTTGATGTTAACCCTCCTATGCATGGAGCTTATTTTCTTGAAGTAAGTTCACCAGGGATTGAGCGTAAACTAGAAGAACCAAGACATTTTATATCTGCAGTAGGTGAACGTGTAAAGTTCAAAGTTCACGGTGGTGACAAAGAAAAAGGAGAGATTACTTTTGCTGATGAGAGTGGTTTTACCATTGCTAAAAAGGGTGAAGATGTACGATTTGAGTACTGTAACATCTCAAAAGCCAAAACTTACTACGAGTGGAATAAAGCGAAGTAGGGGGACTATTTTTATTAAAATGTATCCCTATGGGATAACACACCTTATGTTCTTCCCATCATCTTAGCCACAGCTTTTTTAGAAATCACAACTCTTGTATGCGTTGCTTTAGCTATCTCTTTCTCACCAAGCATCGCTACTACGTTAAACAGAACTTCTCTTTTAGATTGCTCCACTATAGTAGCCTCTATTATTACTTCTTCACCCAATTTAGCCATACCACTATGTTTTATATCTACTCTTTTTCCCATTGTCATTTGTTTTTGGGTATCTATCTGTTTGTTGATAAGCCTTGCACTAACCGTCTCCATCCACTTGACCAAGATGTACGTACCCAAAACAGAGGGCAATTCACTGTTTATTTCTGAAATACAATCTTGCTCTTTTACAGTAAACTTTTCGCTATAACTATCTATCATTTTTATTATCCTTTACAAAATTATAAACCCAAAAAGGCATCACGCCCACAACCACCAACCCAAAACAGAGCAACGCCACCCCATCATACCCACCATAACCCCAAGCCACAGCAGGTAACAACGTTCCCATCGCACCACCAAAGTAAAAAAATGTCTGATACAACACTGCCACAGTTGCTTTGTCATTAGGCACTAAATCACCCAAATACGCAGGAACAACAGCCTGTACGCTGAACATGCCTATGGTTACTAGCCCTAAACCTATAAGTATAAAAACATAGCTACTCATAGTGCTAAGAACAACCCCTACAAGTAAAACCACTACGCCCAAAAACAGCACTTTTACTCTACCTAGTGTGTCGGAGTATTTCCCTGCTAAAGGGCTTACAACTACAGCGACTAGCAGTACCAAAAAGGTATTGCCCAAAGTAGCCGAATCTAAAGAGAAAGGAGCTTCTACTAAACGATAGGTCACAAAGCTACTCACAGCCATAAAGGTGAAAAATACCACCATAGGCACAAGCAACACAGAGAGAATTTTTGAGCTTTTTAAATAACCTAAAATCATTTTTTTATCTATTACTCTACTATTGGAAGTAGCTTTACTAGAGGGTAACCTCATATACATCGTTACCCATGCTACCACCAACAACAGCACAAAAAGCCCAAACGCCTCACGCAAACCATACCACTGCGTCATCCACCCAGCCAAGAGTCGCCCAAGGACTGCACCAAATCCTGTACCTGCCATATAGACACCCATACCCAAACCTCTATGCTTTTTGGGGTAAATCTCTTGTACATAAGAGAGCATTGTCACCGTAATACCAGGGATAAACAGCCCCTGCAACAGACGAGAAAAAAGCAACCAATAAAAGCTAGAAGACAATACCGAGATAAGCACCGAAAGCGTTAGTAGCCCCATAGAAAAAAGTATGATTCTCTTCTTCTCAAAACGTTGAAGTAGTGGAGTATAGAGAGGAGTAGCGACCATCAAAACAAAGAGCATTCCAAAAAGTAGCAGATTGGTCTGTGCGATACTTATGTGAAAATAGTCTTGAAGTTCAGGCAAGATGGCTTGAGGGGTGTAAATGGTGGAGAATATGATAGAGACTATGAAGAATAGAGTTAGGGAGGTTAACATAGATTACACCATCAGTTTTAAAATAAACAAAAATGAAATCAAAAAGAATAATGGTATATAAATCCAATTATCATACTTTGCAAACTCTGTATGTTTGATTTTCTTAAATACCCCAACCATTTTAAAATCTCCTATAGCTCTAAGAAAAAAGAGTAGTGCCAGTACCCAACCTATTGTATCTATCCATGAAGGATGAGAATCTATATCTAAACGGTACGAAACCCATGCAAATCCAAATAAGCATAGAGCTACAATTACTGTCATAAATTTACTAGGATTGAGAAGTCTCTCACCTTTTTCGTTGGTAGGTAGTGCTTGGTCTATACCAAACTCACCAAAGAGCCAATAGAGATGAATGAGTGCTGCGAGGATTAATATAATTGTTAAAACCATGATAAATGCTCCACCAACACTACCTCAAAATACGCACTCAAAGCCACCTCTTGCCCCTTTATCTCACCCATCAAAGGGCTATCATCAGCGATAATAAAAACAACCTTTTTAATGCTACTATTTATCATACTAGGCACAAACTCCTCTAGTAACCACTTTGTATCTGCTTCTGTACTCTCGAAGCCATGCGTAGTGTCGGTTATCCATGTGTTGATTTGGTGTTTTTCTATCTCTTTTACAGCATACTTCAATGGGTCACGGTAGTCATTTCCTTTGCAAAACTGTTTCCATTGGCAAAGAATGGCGTTTTTTTCTTTTAGGTGATTGAGTCGGCAGTATGGGGTGTTGTACATTTCTAATCCTCTATGCATTCATGTAAATCTATAGGTTTTTTAAGCCAATTTGCCCCCATCATATCACCTTTCTTTAGTTTGTCATATGGGTTAATTAATAGAATCAAGACCATAGGTTCCATAGAAAACATAATATTAAGAGAATCTTTTTTATCTGTAATTCTTAAATAATGTGACTCTGTTATCTTTTTCCATTCATGATTACCTACAACTGAAATATGTTTTTGCCCTACAAGTTCTTTATTTTTAATTG
>JALUKQ010000011.1 GCA_027056485.1 Campylobacteraceae bacterium
CAGCTTAAAAAACTCACAAAAATACACCAAGGAATTACTAAGAGTTTGAAGTCTAAACTGATTGATGATTACTTGGTTAATTATAACAAAAAGCTATGATTCAGCCTCACAGATTTTTCATTACATCCAATATATGATTGAGCGTTTTTAATTGTCATTCCCATATTAGGAAGCTCATGTAAAATTGGTGATATTTTTGAAATATTTGTCATTTTTTTATCAAGTTGAAAATTTATATCTTTTTTGTTTAGCTCTTCAATTTTCATAACTGACTCTTTTGACTCATTAAGAATCTCAATTGAATTATCTCGATTAGTAAATTTATTTATAAATGATTTCATACAAATATCTCCTTATTTTTAAGTATAACAAACAAACATGCAAGGTTAAGTCGTTTTTTCAAAAAACTAAAAAAAAACTAAATATAAAAAACAATTTTTATTTCAAAAGTAACAATAACAAAAAAATAGATGTTCAATAAAATACAGATAGAAACAAAAGAGATTAGTTTAAATAACTTCTAAGAGAATCTTCAAGCTTCTCTTGTAAAAAAAGAGGAGAGACAATACAAATATTTGGAAGCCAATACTTAACTATTTGTAAAAGCTCCTCTTCAAAAGTCATTTGTGTAGAGACCAATAAAGAGCCATCGTCAGACTCTTCTAAAATCTTCTGATAAGCAATAATTTTACGACGCTTAAAATATTGAGCGATGGAGCTGTTTACTTTTAAAATGACTTCTGTTTTAGAGTTTGAAAACCAAAGACTCTCTTCGTTTTCTATTTTTTCTAACATCTCCCTATCAGAGGTAAAGACATCACTACAAACCTCTAACTTTGAAATCTTAGTAAAAGTGAACGTCTTAATTACCCCATCTTGCAGAGCAATCAGATACCAAATACCCTTGACATTGGCAAATTTATATGGCTCAACATTTCGTTTTTCTTTTCTATAGACTAGACTCAATCGGTTTTTATTGATAATCGCTTTTTCAATAGCTTTAAAAGCTTCTATCTTGTGGCTAATATCTTCAAAATTATGTGTTTTTATGAGGTAAGCACTTGCTACATCTTTGTCGAGTAGATGTTGAACAAACTCATCACTAAAAGAGGGGAACATTTTGTATATGCCACTTAAAAAAGCAAAGTTATTGAGGTCAGAAAGAGTTAGTTTCCCTAAGTTGTGAGCTTCTAAAAAGTAAAACTTACCCTCTTTTTTTAAAGGAACATCAGCAAAACGTTCATTTAAATCACGTTGAATTGTTCGTACCGTTACATTAAACTCTTTGGCTAAGGCTTCTACAGTTAACCTTTCACCATTGTTGAGTTTGGTTAAGATGAGTGAAAGTCTTGTGGCTATTTTGTCGTGTTTGTTCATAGTGATATAATACTCCACTAGAATAAAAAAGTCAAAGGAATAGTAAAGAGTCTCTACATATCACCCAAAGAAAACCCCCTATACTCCACACTGTATTTACTATATTTAGAGGTCAACTTCAACGCTTTTTGTTCTAGTTTATACAAATCTATCTTTTTAGGATTTCGCTTTACTTCGGCTATAACCATTCGCTTCTCCTCTTCGTTAATGGCTACTATATCTATCTCATTTTGGTTGCCTCTCTCCCAATAGTTCCCAATGCTAGAGTAGTCATAAGTAAGCCTTAGTTTCTCATGAAAATAGCTCTCTAAAAATTTCCCACTGTAGGTTTCGTAGTCTCTTTTGACAATATTTTTGACATACTCATAGTTCTCTAGTTCTATGGCACTTCTGTATTTGTAGATAAATCTAAACCAAAAGTTAAAGAAATTGTCCACTATTTCATACTTGAGTGTTCTGCTTCCCTCTTTTGCAAAGATGGGTTTGACTCTTTTTATAATTTTGTATTCGTTTTCTAACTTTTCAAGATAACCACCAATATTTCGTTCTAAAATAGACTCCATCTCTGTTCGTGAGGTTTTAGAAGAGGCGATAAGTGAAAGAATAGAAAAATAGGTAGTATACTCTTTTCCAAACTCCTCAATCAGTAGATTCTTTCCCTCATCTAAAAAGAGGGAGTAGTCATCAAATATCAAATCTAACTGCTTTCCTAAACCAAAAGCTTTGGCATCTACAAATATCTCTACATACTTCGCCACCCCACCTGTAAGAGTATAAAACGAGAGTAAATCATCAGGAGTATAAGCAGGGTAGTACTCCTCTAAAATCTTTTTGAGTGTCAGAACCGAAAAGGCTTTTAGCTCCATTTTATTATTGGCTCGACCAAAGAGAGGCTCTTTCCTATCTTCAAAAATGCGTTTCATAAGTGAATAGACAGACCCACTTAAAATAAGGTTCATCTGACTTCTATCTTTATAGCTGTCCCAAATATTCTGCATATCGGAGTAGAGAGATTTATTAATGGTCAAAAACTCTTGAAACTCATCTATTATCAGCGTAAAAGCTCTTTTGGTAGAGAGTTCCATAAGATACTCAAACAGCTCTTTAAACTTTTTTATCTCTCCAAATATCTTGACCTCTAGTTGCTGTTCTACTATCTTGATAAACTCTTCACAAAGCAGTGCTTCATTTTTTTTAGAGACAAAAAAATAGAGTTTTTGAGGATATGCTTTTTTAATAAGTGTCGTCTTTCCAATTCGTCTACGCCCCACGATAATACTCATTTTAGCAGACTCTTTTGATGCCTCTTCTATGCTCTTTAGGTTTTCTAGTTCTTTTTCTCGGTTGTAAAATTTCATGAAGTGACCTTTTTATTTATAGTAACTGTGGTTACTGTAATATAGGTTACTATAATTTTTATTACATACTCATTATCTCCTCATTTTTTTCAGATAAAATATAACTATTAAAAAAGGAGTCTCTTTTGGTATATTACTTTTGCTTTATAAAACCTCACATGGTTGAGTTTACTTTATGAAAAAAATAATTTTCTTTCTACTCATCTCTCTTACTTCTCTTATGGCTACTGATATAAAAAACATAGAAGAACTACGAATTTATAAAACAGCAGACACTACTATGTCACTAGAAGAGATAAAAAGTAAAGAGACAGAGTTTCAAAAAATATCTAAAGATGAAAAATTTTCAGATAAAAATATGAGTTATTGGTTACAGATAAAGTTTAGTGATGAGATGAAATCTGATGATTATATGGTGCGTTATGCTGGTATGGACTTTGATATTTCTTCCTTTTCACCTGAACAAGATATGAGACGAATAACAGTTGGAGGGAGTACAAAAAAACTTGCTTTTGAGTAGCATAAAGAGCGAGATAAACAGACATATTACTTTCATTTAACTCCTACCAATACGGACTCTCCTCATTTCATACATATACAAACCATGGAAGAGTTTTTTTCTGATACTAAAGATTACTTTTTCTATTTGGTCTTTTGTGGGTTTGTACTGGGGTTAATTTTGATGGCAGGGCTTTATAATGCGTTTGTTTACTACTATAACAGAGAGAAGGCTTTTCTTTATTATGCCGTTATGCAAATATTTATGATTTTAGTTATAGTTTTTTATACGGGTCTTGTTACAGATACAGGTTATACCATGAAAATATATAATATTTTTAGTCTTATAACAGCAATATTTGCCACGTTATTTACTCGTGAATTTTTTGCTACATCAAAGCATGTACCAAAACTAGACAAGGTTTTACGTTTTTATCTTATAGTATTGGCTTTTGATATACTCTATTTAAATATAACAGGTAAATCAATGGTTAGTACATTACAGCTCTATTCTATTTTTGGTTTTGTCTATATTGTTATTGGATTTTATCGTTTAAAACAAGGCTTTACTCCTGCTAAATTTTTCCTTATTGGTTGGGGAAGTTTAATTTTTTCACTCTTTCTTATGGAGTATGTTAGTGAAGATTTTTTGGTATCTCCACTACTTTTAGGCTCACCTATAGAGGCGATACTTTTAGCCATAGCATTAGCGTATAAAATAAGATTGATACAGATTGAAAAAGAGCAACAAAAAGAGCTACTTATACACCAAAGTAAACTAGCAAGTATGGGTGAAATGATAGGAAACATCGCCCATCAGTGGCGACAGCCTTTGACCCATTTGTCCTACACGGTGATGAATATTCAAGATGCTTATAAACACAACTCTTTAGATGAGCTATACTTAGACAAAAAAGTGACAGAGGCAACACAGCAGATAGAGTTTATGTCACAGACTATTGATGATTTTAAAGGTTTTTATGAACCTCATAAAGCCAAAGAGCTTTTCTCTTTGGCTGAAGAGAGTAGAGAAGTTCTTGATATTATGAGCTATACTTTTGGACAACAAGATATATCTGTAGAGTTAAAAGTTATAGTGGATAGTGAGATAAAAAATTATAAAAATGAGTATAAACAAGTGCTTTTAAATCTGCTCTCTAATGCAAAAGATGCACTAGTCCTTAATAGTATACTCTTAGCTAAAATTACAATTACTATAGAAAATAGAAAGGTAACTGTCAGTGATAATGCAGGAGGAGTTGACTCTAAGATTATAGAGAAAATCTTTGAGCCATATTTTACGACAAAAGAAGAGAACTCGGGAATAGGACTCTATATGTCTAAGATGATAGTTGAAAAAAATATGGGTGGGAAGTTAACGGTACGAAACCTTCCAAATGGTGCGATGTTCTCTATGATTTTTCAATACTAAGGTATTACAAAAAATTAAGATTTTAACCAACTTAGAGCATCTTCTATATTGTCAAACTCTTTAACCTCTCCACTCATAAACCATGAGCCAATCTCTATGGCATACTCTATCCAGTCACTTTTTCCGTAGATAGCTATTTTATCAAAATCAAAACCATACTTAAGACCTATTTTAAAGTCATCCCATGCTGCACGTAACTCCCAACCATCAAACTCTGAAATATCAAACAGGGCTTTAATATAAGGCTCTTTAAGTCCATCTAATGCAGCTCCATTAGTGGTTTGATTTTTTCATAATCTTCATGTGTAAGAGTTCCAACTGCTTTAAAACTAAGAAAGAACTCATTATCAACTCTTTCTATACCGATACTAAGACCATGTTTTTTAATCATTTTAGTTCCTTTTTTATTTTCTGCTTATTGTTAATACCTTAGTAACCAAGTATAGTACTAGTAAACTGTATATCTTATATGATTTTAAAAGAGGATTTAAAATCTCATTTTTTATTAATCTTCAAAATCTCATTTTTTGCACATTTAATTCTACTAAAATGTTATAAAGTCTAGTAAGGAGATAGTTATGAAGAGTATACATATTTTGTTGGCTCCACTTTTGTTGATGGCAGAGGTTCAACTGGAAGATATTGATGTGACCTCATCAGATTTTAGTGAAGAGATGGATTATATAATTCAAAAAGAGAGCTATATGCCCAATGCACCCATGCAAAAACAGATAACATCAAAAGAAGCACTAATGATTCCAGGAACCAATGGTGATCCCATCAAGGCACTAAAATCGTTTGCAGGGGTAGTGAGTACCAACAACGATGAGGGAAGTGAAATATATATCCATGGTTCAAAACCTCGTGAAACTGAGTTCTCTGTCAACCATTTGCCTCTTGGGTATGTGTTTCATGTTGGAGGTCTTCACTCGGTTATAGCTCCTGAAGCAACAGCACAGATAGATGCCTATTTGGGTGGGTTTGACACAACGTATGAGTCTATGGGTGCCGTGGTAGACATTACACCCAAGTTTCCAGAGGGTTCAAACAAGGGTAGGGTACATGTGGGCATGTACGATTCTGACTTTGCTTACGATGCAAAACTGGGCGAAGATACAGCTCTTTTTATAAGTGGACGCAGAAGTTACTTTGACC
>JALUKQ010000012.1:0-5491 GCA_027056485.1 Campylobacteraceae bacterium
ACTGTACACGTGACAACTCACTTGACAGCTCTTTAGACGATATAGAGGTAAACAATATAGCTGAGTTTTTAGAAGAGCATCCAAGTATAAAAAAAGTGGCTTTTACAGGTCGTTTGGCAGAGAAGCTTTTTAAGATGCACTTTGACTATTTGGAAATAGAGACAGTTTACCTACCTTCACCGTCAAGTGCGTATGCAAAGATGAGTTTTGAGAGTAAAGTAGTTGTATATAGAGATAAATTGGAGTTTTAGTGGCAGTTTGGGCAATAGGTGACATACAGGGGTGTTTTGACTCCTTTCAAAAGATACTTAAAAAGATAAAGTTTGACCCAAAGGTTGACACTTTATGGGTTGCAGGTGATTTGGTAAATCGTGGTGATAAGTCCTTAGAGACCCTTAACTATCTCTACTCCATTCGTGACTCCATAAAGGTGGTGTTGGGTAATCATGATATAGCTCTTATCTCTGCTTATGCAGGAATACGGAAATCAAACAAAACCATACAACCTATTTTAGATGCTCCCAATGCGAAAGAGTTAATAGACTGGTTACGTCATCAGCCATTTTTACATTGGGATTATAAGTTAGGCTATGCCATGGCTCATGCAGGTATTTCCCCTCAGTTTGACTTTGGTATGGCAATAACCTATGCTTCACGAATAGAGAAGAAGTTGCAAGGACGTAACTACAAAGCATGGTTAAAACATATGCGAAAAATTAGCTCAAACAAGTTTAATTCAAGAGCCAAACCTTTAGACATAGAGAAGTATATTTTAAGTTCATTTATAAGTATGCGTTTTTGTGAAGAAGATGGAAAGTTAGACTTTAAACAGAAGGGTTCACCTACAGTTACTAAGGGGCTATACAAAGGTTTATACCCTTGGTTTACTTGTCCTAGCAGACGCTCTTTTCCTTTAAAAATAGTCTTTGGGCATTGGTCAACATTGGTCAATGATACTACTTTAAAATATTATGATGACAGTAATGTTTTGGGGCTTGACACAGGTTGTCTATGGGGCAAAAGGTTAACAGTCGCAAGGCTTGATACCAAAGAACCTATAGTTGTTCAGATAGATTGTGATGGGTGTCAGAAGTTATAATGATTGAATAATGTATCTCTTTGTCTGAAAAGTGATAGACTCTAAAGTTGCTAGGCTTTAAATGTGTCTTAAAATCTCTACCCTTATTATTAAAATATTTTATTTGGATGATTAAGTAAAAATTATAAATAATTATATTATTATTCAATTATATAAATATTTAACAGGAGTAGATAATGAAAAAGATTTTACTAATTTCAGTATTATTAAGTAGTTTGATGTTGGCAGAGAATAATGCTACAGATACAAATAGTACCACTAAAGTGGAGAAGAAGGGATTAACCCGTGTGGAGACCATGCAAAAACTTGAAAAATCAATGGAGACAATTCAAAAAGGATTTTTCTATAATAATACAGAAATGGTTAAAAATGCAGTTAAAGAGTTTCAATCTAATTTAACAAATATGGATGCATTTATTTTAAGTGTTAAAGAGATGGAAAATGGACGAAACTTCAAACCTAAACGATATGCAAAAGAAGAGGTAAAAGCACTTACTCAATTATCCGATAAAATTATTAGCTCGTATGAAAGAGATAGAAAATATAGAGCTACACGAATTTATGCAAATATGATGGATCGTTGTCTTGCTTGTCATAAAATTATTAGAAAGTGGTAGTTTCTTTAAAATAAACTAACTCATTAAAACTACCTCACACCTTTGGTCTGAGGTAGTCTAATCGACTTCTTGTATAACTCCATAAAATTTCCTCATAAACATCTCATTCTTCTCACTATAAAGGGTAGAAGCTACTTTGTCAGCAACCTCTATAAAAAGCTTTTGAAAGAAACAGACTGTTCCATGCGTGGTGTTGATGCTGTTGGTTAGGGTGTAGTTTGTACAACCACAACTGTTAGTACATCGCTCTTTTAAGGGGCAGGTTTTACACTCTTCATTGCTGTTTCCTCTCTCTTTTATGAGTTTGGCTCTTTTGCTATGGTCAAAGCCACTATAGACATTTCCCATAGACAATGCTCCTGTATCATTACCGATAATACGTTCACAAGGGTAGATGTTTCCACTAGGAGCAATGGCAAGTTTAAGCTCTCCAAAACTACAACTTTTACAGCTACTCTCTATCTCTGTTTTAATCTTATCGTCTATGATGTCTAAGTTCAGTCTGTTACCTTGACGATACTGCTCTATGCTGAAGTCTGCCACTTGATGGTAAAGCTTGGTATAGGTTTGAGTCTCATCGCCCCAATTGCCAAAGTAGTTGAGTGCTAAGTGAATATCCTTTATGCCAAGCTCTTGGTGAAGGTGTTTGAGTGAAGCAGGAAGATGAGAGATGTTCTCTGGCGTTACCACAGATATAACGGCATATTGACCATCATTATAAACTTTTTGTAGTTCTAGTAGCCCATTTTTGACAGCGTCAAAAGTCCCCTCGTTATTGGCATAGCGTCTGTGGGTATTGTGCATGGATTTATTGCCATCTATGGAGACTACTACATAAAAGCCATGTTCTCTAAGCCATTTAATCTTTTCGTTGTCTAGTAGAACACCATTGGTTGTAAACGTTTTAACCAGTTCTATATTTTTCTCTTTTGTTTTAGCTTCTATCTCATATGTTGCAAACTGAAAAAGCTCCCACTCCATAAGTGGTTCACCACCAAAGAGACCAAACTCTAGTTTTTGCATAGGAATTTTAAGAGTAAAATCTATGGCTTTTAAGATGGTCTCTTTGCTCATAGATTTATGATGCTTCTCTCCTGCGTAACAGTAGTTACAACGGAGTTGACAGTTATGTGTCAATGATAGGTATAGTGTCATTTTTTAGGTATATCATAATAGTCAGTTTGATTATTATTTTCAGGCATATAAACAGGCATACCACCTGCAATATTGTCAGGGTATTTTATCTCTGGGTTTTGAGATGCTGTACAGTTTGCTTCATTGTTATTTGGCATTTTACCAGCAGGACTTGGCGTACAAGCAGTTAAAGCCAAAGCAACAGTAGCACTTAACAGAATGGGTTTAATATGCTCTCGCTTAGGATAAGTGATGATGGGTTTTGATGCTTTTTGTAGTTTCATGGTGTATCCTTCTCGTTCATATTTTTACATATAATAGCATAATTTTAGGATTCTTTTGTTTCTAAAACAGCACAAGTTCGAGCTTGGCAGTTAATGGATTTTTTAGGGTTAAAAGCTCATCTACAATATCTATATTATGATGCTAATCCCTCTTTTTGCATATATTCACGAAGTAGATTATTGATAAGTGTTTGATAAGCTATCTTTTTTTCACTTGCTTGTTTTTTTAGAAAAATTAAAATGTCATTATCTAGTCTCATTGAGGTAGGAATTTTTTTAGGTTCATAAAAACGTCCTCTAACTCCATCTGAAAAATCATACTCATCTAACATTTCATAGTCATCATATTTAGCTCTGTCTTTAGCACTTTTCATAAGTTTTCCTTTCATGGTTATTTGCTTTTCTTGCAGATATTATTCGGATTATCTCTTCACCCTCATTGGTAAAGAAAAGGTTGGCAACAACTAAAAGTTTCTCTTTTTTAGTTGCTCCAAGGGTTATCCATCGCTCTTCAAAGTAATTAAAACGATGGTCAAGTTTCGATATTTGCAAAGCGTCATCAAAAACTTCTTTGGCTTCTTCAAATGAGACACCGTGCTTTTCTTGGTTTATTCTGTTTTTTGTTTCATCCCATTCAAAGTTCATAAGTATATTTTAGCAGTTTGTAATGACAATGTCAATATCATTGTCTCCTCTCAAAAATTCAAACAAAATAGGGTTAAAGGTAGAGATTATTAAAGTTATTGAGGGATTAAATGAGATTTTAGGGTTATGAAATAGAGAAGTCACAAACTACTTTATATTTGTGACGCGACCCCTACATCTTGCTTGTTTGGGCTTTTAGGGTAAGAAAGGATGAAGAATGTTTTTTACATTCTTCTAAAATAAATTCCCTTGAATCAACTTCTTCCCATAAACAATCTCAACAAACCTATCTTTAGAACTTAAAGCTTCATCAATCAAATCCAACTTAATCAACGAAACCAAAATAGTACTGATTCATGACACTGTGCTTAAAATCATTTCAACCCAACAACACTATCTAAAAAACTTTTTTCAAGTCGTGGATTTAGCCTAAATCCCACCTCTTTAAACTCTTCAAGCATATAGAGAAGTTCTACATAAGAGATAAACCCATTAACTAAATTGATTTTCAAAATACCAAGCAGTCCCATAATATTTATGTTTTTAGATTGAGCATATCGTCTACCAAGTCTCTCATCTATAATCAAATCTAATCCTGTCTCTAGTGCTAAAGAGATGGCTTCTATCTCGCCTTTATCAAGTTTGGCTGATTTGACTTCATCTAAAATGGTTTGGTCGTTAATCTCTCTTACTTTTATAAACTCTGCTCTCTCTATTGCCTCTTTGAGTCCATCATTTTTTTGAGACAACTCCTCTTTTACAGCAGGAGGAATATAGACAATTTCAACAAAGTTGCTCAATAAATCTAAATGGTTGGTTTTTGCTAAAATAATAGGCGTAGTAGTATCGCTAATAATAAGTGCCATTTAAAACTATCTTTTCAAATATTTTTCAATAGTCTGTTCATCTTCTGCAAAATCATAATCCACCAAATAGATATTATGCTTCTCCATCAATTTCAAAACATCATCTCTGTCAATATTGAGATTTTCAGCAATCTTTCCCACAGATATTTCTGAATTTTCATACTGTTTTAGTAGCTCAACTACTCTTTTTTCTCTCTTTTTGTCTTCGGTAAAGAGCTTTTTTATCTTCTCTAAAAACTCTGTAGGATTTGCATTAAATTCAACCTTATATAGAGCCTCTATCCAAGGGTCACTCATTGGTAAAGTTGTCATGTTTAACCTTTTAAAATAATATGTTTTAGTATATCGAAAGAAATTTAAAAGTTGAAGAAGGGGTGAGGAAATTTGAATCCTTATTAACCATGATTTCTAAAACAAACTTCCTTGTACAATAGCTTTCCCATAAACAACCTCAACAAACCTATCTTTAGAACTCAAAGCCTCATCAATCAAATCCAACCTAACCAACGAAACCAAAACAGCACAGGTTCGAGCTTGGCAGTTGATGGATTTTTTAGGGTTAAATTCTATATCATTAGATGTAGTATACTTTGTATATTAAGATTTAAAATATTATTAAAACAATAAGAATAATCCCTATTGCTAATATACCTGTACCGAATAATAGTATTATAAAAAGATACTCTTGATTTGACAGTATATTCTCGAACCATAATTTTATCTCTTCTTTAAATTTATCTTGATGTCCCGACTTCACCCACCAAATCAACACAAACCCCATAAAAGCATAAGTTCATAAAAAAAGTAGGCACTACAGTTTGTAAGGGATTTTATTCACTTTAACCT
>JALUKQ010000012.1:5501-5746 GCA_027056485.1 Campylobacteraceae bacterium
TTGCTTGGGATGCTTTAGCAATAATCTCATTACTAGCATTTAAATCAAAAGTATAAGATTGTGTAGTAATTAGTAGTAGAAATAGTGTAAGTTTTTTATATATCATTTAAAGAGACCTTTTATTTCCCGACTTCACCCACCAAATCAACACAAACCCCATAAAAGCATAAGTTCATAAAAAAAGTAGGCACTACAGTTTGTAAGGGATTTTATTCACTTTAACCTCCATAAGCTTATAAATTTTC
>JALUKQ010000013.1 GCA_027056485.1 Campylobacteraceae bacterium
TCATAGTCATCTAAAAAGGCGAAAGGTCCATAGTCTATGGTGAGTCCAAGCACGGACATATTGTCAGTGTTCATTACTCCGTGGTTAAAGCCTACCACTTGCCACTCTGCCATGAGTCTTGCTGTTTTTCCCATGACCTCGGCGAAGAAGTGAAAGTATTTGTTCTCTTCATGGCTTAGATGTGGGTAGCACTCATCTATGGCATAATCGGCTAGTGCTTCTAACTCTTTAAAGTTCTTAGAGTGGGTGAAGTACTCAAATGTTCCAAAACGTATCCATGAGGGAGAGAGACGAAGAACTATGGCTCCTTTTTCCCATGTTTGACGATAAACAGAGTGTTCTGAACCAATCAAGGCTAAGGCTCGTGTGGTCTCAATGCCCAAGCCATGCATCGCTTCACTCATCAGATATTCACGAATAGAAGAACGTAACACAGCTCGTCCATCTCCTGAACGTGAATAGAGTGTTTGCCCTGCTCCTTTGAGTTGTAGGTGATACTGCTCATTAAACTCATTGGTAATGGTTCCAATATTTATGGCTCGTCCATCTCCAAGTCGTGGGACAAAATGCCCAAATTGATGACCTGCATAGCACATGGCAAAGTTGTCTGTTCCCTCTAACTTTAGCTCACCATTGACAAACTTAGTTAGTTCATTATGGTCACTAATGTCAATATTTAATAGTTTAGCCACTTCATCATTGGCATGAATCAAAAAAGGTTTTTTTAATGGTTCAGGGTCAACTCGGTCATAACAGAGATTTGGTAGTTCCAAATAAGGATTGGTTAGTTTTATTTCAGTTAATTTCATAAATCTATATTACATGCTAGAGCTTAAACTAAAATAGAACCAACTCATGCTCCCGTAAAAGCTCTTCGATAAAGACAGATGGATTTTTACTGTTTCCTATAAAAAACACCTTCTCTTTGGCTCGTGTCAATGCCACATAGAAGAGTCGTCGCTCTTCAGCATAGGGGTAATCATCTAAATCTACAGCAGACTGTTCAGAAGGAAAACCAAATTTTCCTGACTCCATATGCGTTATGATAATATAATCAGCCTCTAAGCCTTTAGCCCCATGTACGGTCTCAAAAGTAATGTCAAGATTAGAAAATTTTTCTTGAAAGAAGTTCAAATTTTTAGGTTTATAAAAACTGTAACGGCTCAAAATCATAAGAGATTTTTTCTCTTGTATATTTTTAGAAATAAAATTTAAAACTACTTCTAAATGCTCATCCATTTTACTTTTATCTTTGTATCTATGTAGATAGATTGAATGTTGACTTTTAGGGGTTATACTCTTTATATCTTTAGCTATCTGTTTACTATTTTTTAAAATAAACTTTTGTGAAACCTCTGCAATGGTTGCGTTAAAACGAAAAGTATAGTTCAGTTTTATGGTTGCAGTATCACCATATAGTGATTCAAATTTTTGAATAATACCAATGTCACTTCCAGCAAAGCCGTTAATAGATTGCCAATCATCTCCAACAACTGTAATATTAAGCTCTTTACTCTGCTCTTTTAGAGCCAATATTAGTGCATTACGTTCTGCTGAAATATCTTGAAACTCATCTATAAAAATATATTTATAAAGAGAGGTGTAACTACCATCTTTTATCACTTTGGTAGCATCTACAATCATAGCTGAAAAATCATTACAAGGCTTCTGATAGGTAGACTCAACTATTTTCTTACCAAAAGCATGAAAAGTATTAACCTCTACTTCTATACCTAGTTTTGACGCTATACGTTCTGCCAATTCTTGTTGAGCTTTCTTATTAAATGCTAAAATAAGCACTTCTTCTCTTTTACAATAACCTTTTTCAAGAGCATAACCAACTTTTGCAACTATAACACTGGTTTTTCCTGAACCAGCTCCTGCTAAAATAAGGTTATTTTTTTCATTGGTGACTACTGATACCTTCTGTTTTTGTGTCAAGGGGTTAGACTCTATCTCATTAAAATAGTCACTGTAAATTTCTAACTCATTTTTTATATATATACTATTAATATCTTTTAACCATAAATCTAACTCTTTTATAATCATAAAAATATCAGGTACCTCTTCTACATCTAACAATTTTAATACTTTTTTATCTTGATTAAATATCTCCAGCACTTCATCTATTATATGCTCACGGAGCCATGACTTCTGCAAATAGGTATCAAAAGATAGAGTATCAATCTCCTCTTGAATCTCAAGGAGATAAGAGGCTAAAAGTTGTCGAAGAGCATATTTTCTCTTTTTCTCTTTCAGAAGATAAAAAGTTAATGAGAAAGAGAGAGCCAATACAATACTTATAACAACTACCATGCTCATAATAAAACCTCTATAGACTCTTTAATTTTTGGCATTATATACAAAATCGATGAAATTCAAATATAAAAATGCTATAATTTCAACAATATTTTTAAACAGATAAAGGATTATTATGGGTAGAGCGTTTGAATACCGTAAAGCAGCAAAAATGAAAAGATGGGGAACCATGTCAAAACTGTTTCCTAAACTAGGAAAGATTATCACTATGGCAGCCAAAGCAGGGAGTCCTGACCCTGACATGAACCCTAGACTTCGTACTGCAATTCTTACTGCAAAAGCTCAAAATATGCCTAAACATAATATTGACGCAGCTATAAAAAGAGCAAGTGGGAAAGATGCTGCTGATATTAAAGAGATGCATTATGAAGCAAAAGGTCCTTATGGAACTCAGTTTATTATTGACTGTGCTACTGACAATGGAACACGTACAGTTGCAAATGTAAAAGCAGCCTTAACACGTAATTCTGCTGAGATGCTTACAGCAGGTTCATTAAACTTTATGTTTACTCGTAAATCTGTTTTTACATTTGATAAAACAGAAGATATGGACATAGAAGAGTTAGAGCTAGAACTTATTGATGCTGGTTTAGAGGAGATAGAAGAAGACATGGAACCTCAAGAAGATGCTGAAGATAAAGCAATCATTAGAATTTTTGGAGAGTTTTCAGCATTTGGAGATTTATCTAAAGCACTTGAAGAGATGAACATTGAAGTGACCAAAGGTGAACATCAATATATTGCCAATATGCCTATTGATTTAACCGATGAACAGATGGAAGAAGTAGATGTATTGATAGATAGACTAGAAGAGGATGAAGACGTTCAATCGGTCTATACCAATATTAATTAATAGTAAAAGTGTGTATATTTGTTACACAATAACAAAGAACAAAAATTATTATTTTCTGTAGATTAATATATAAACACATTTATTGTATATATTTGTAACTACACCCCTATTCTTCCCATAAACTTATATAAATATAGTATATATTTACTCATATTTATATAAGATTCAAAACAATAAATATTTTTTTAAAGAGTCTACCCTGAATACAACTATATTAAATTTAAAAACTATGCCATTTACTATTTTATATATTGAAGATGATGAACTCACTAGAGATTATATGTCTCAACTATTGCAAGACACTTGTACCAATCTTATTATCGCTAAAGATGGGGAAAGTGGTCTTATGCTATTTAAACAACATCATATTGATTTAATTATTACTGATTTAAAAATGCCAAAACTTGGTGGATTAGAGCTCATAGAAAGAATCCGAAGTATTGACCATAATAACAGTGATGTACCAACCATTATTATATCTGCACATGAAGATACAAAAGTCTTACGTTCTAGTATTAGATATGATGTTCAAGATTTCATATTAAAACCTATTAACTTTCAAAATTTGACCCAAGCTATAAATAAAGTAAAAAAGAAGTATCTAAAAACTAATCCTAAAATAGTATTTACTGAAAAATTAAATAGAAATAATAATTTGGAATATGGAGAACATAAACTAATTGACCATCTAGATCCAACAAAATCTTCTATAGTAATTTTTATAAAAATTAATGAGTTTAAATATTTAAACTTATCACTAAATAGTAAAATTTCTAAAAAACTACAGAAGAGATTTGCAAAAAAACTCTTCTCTCATATGCCAAAAACTTGTAACTTTACAAAAATATATATATTAGAAGATGGTGGATTTGTTTTTACCAAACCATGCGACAATAAAGATATAAAAGATAATTTTTATAAAGAAATTAAGGCTTTTAAAAATAACATTAACAATGCAAAAATAAAAATTGGTCTTGTTGATTATACTTTATCTATTAGAGTAAGTTTAGCCTATGGTCAGAATGCCTATGAAAATGCTAGAGTGGGTATGTCTAGACTGGTCGATACAAAACAGGAGTTTATTATAGCTACTGACTTACTTGATTATGAAAGAGCTTGTGCTTTTAAAAAACTTAAACAGTTTACTATGCTAAAAGAGGCTCTCAATAACTATAATATAGTCTCTTACTTTCAACCTATTGTTAATAACAAAACAAAAGAGATTGAAAAGTATGAATCACTAGTAAGACTGATTGATTCCGATAAAAACGTTATATCTCCTTATTTCTTTTTAGGTATTGCAAAAGAGGGGAGATATTATCAAAAAATCACTTCTATAGTTTTAGAAAACTCTTTTCGGGCTCTCTTCTATACTAACCTAAGTATATCTATTAATCTTTCTGCATTAGATATTGAAAAACCAGAAACAAGAAAAACATTTATAACGTTACTAAAAAGGTATAAAACTGATGCAAATAGAATTGTACTTGAACTGGTGGAAGATGAGGATATTAAAGATAAAGTGGTTATAGATATATTTTTAAAAGAGATAAAAGAATATGGCGTAAAAATTGCCATTGATGATTTTGGTTCAGGCTTATCAAACTTTTCAAGAGTACTGGAGTATCAACCCCATTTTATCAAAATAGATGGTAGTCTCATTAAAAATATTCATAATGATACTATTGCCCAACATATGGTTGAGACCATTGTAACTTTTGCAAAAAAACAAAATATTCAAACCATAGCAGAGTATGTAGAAGATAAAAATATTTATAATACAATATGTGAACTAGGGGTAGACTACTCTCAGGGGTACTACTTTGGTAAACCTGAACCACTTAAATAATAGGGAAAGATTATTTCTTCTTTCCCTCTGATTTTTTACGTCTATCTCTATCAGCCTTAGCTGCATCTCTTTTTTTCTTTTGAGCCATGTAGGTAAACTTACGCTTTTTGTCATAGTCTATATACCCTTTTTTCTCACGCAAAGTTTTTTTCATTGGTTGGCGTTGTCTTGGTTGTCTATCTTCTAACTCAAAACCTTCATAGATTTCTCTTTTAATATTTAGACGTAAATCTTTCTCTATTTTAGAAAACTTGTTGTAATCATGTATGGTCAAAAGTGAAACCACACTACCTTTATGGTTTGCTCTACCTGTTCGCCCTACCCTATGAGTAAAAGCATCTGTCTCATCTGGTAGTTCATAGTTTATAACCCAAGGAAGCTCTGCAATGTCTATTCCACGTGCAGCAATATCTGTAGCTACTAAAACCTGCATTTGACCTGACTTTAAAAGAGACAAGGCTTTTGCACGAACTGAACGTTTAACATCTCCATGAATGAGCGCGACACGTATCTTCTCACTTTTTAGACGCTCATAAATCTTATTGGCAGCACTTTTAGAGTTAGCAAACAGAAGTACCTGCTCCATTTTTAGGTCTTCTAGCAGTTTAAGAACCAAGGCATCTTTCTTTTTCACATCTATTTTATATGACCGATGAGCAATAAAGTCCACCACATCACGACGGTCACTCACCTCAACAATGGCAGGTTCACGTAAAAACT
>JALUKQ010000014.1 GCA_027056485.1 Campylobacteraceae bacterium
TTCGAGGTTCTTATCTTTAAACAATAAGTTTAAGGTTAAAAGATAATTCCTAAGGAATAATCGTTCTCTTGCTTATCTCTTTGTGTGTATTTTACAGTAATTTTTGGTAGAAGGAACAATATGAAAAAAATATTATTAGGGATAGTAACATTGGTCTTATTAAACTCTACGTCTTCTGCATATTCTGGTTCAGATAATGCTTTTTTAATGGGTAAGAGTTTTGCACAGAAATGGGGCAGAATAGAAAATTTATTTGATTATTCTGTTAAATCAAAAAGCAATTGGGATTTGTGTGTTTATTTATTAAAAGATTGGAAATCTGATAATAAGTTTATTGAACAATATCGCCACTCTAGTGGTTATGATAGAAGCTGGGTTGAAGGGTGTGAGATAGGTATGCGTTCTCAACACAAGAGAGGAAATAGGTAATATGAAAAGATTTTTTGGTAGCTATGGGATAGCTTTTTTATTAGGAATTTTTGGTGGTCTTTTAAAGAAAAACGGTATGGAAGCTGGGCTTTATATCTTATTTTTGATAAGTTTTATAAGTGTAGTTTATCTTGAAGTAAAGACAGAGAAAACTGTTTTAAGAAAGATTGGGGCATTTTTAGTTGCTGCTACATTCAGTAGTCTTATATATTTCTTTATTGCCATGAAAGTGGGTAGTTTGTCTCTTTCTACACCAGAGGTTAGTTGTAGCGGAGTTACCGAAAAAGAGTTAGTAGAGAAATTAGTAATACCTTCTGCAAAAGATAGTCTAATGGTACAACTTTTAAATGAAATAGATCCAAGTAATGGAATGGCTTATTTATATATAAAAAAAGCGGTTGCTAAAATGGGAATAGAAGCTGACTACAGTAAGATTACGGATTATAATGCAACTGCTGATACAGTTAATAAAGAGTTTTCTCATTATAAATTTTCTCTAAAAGACATAAGAACAACAGCTAAAGATAAAGAATTGCATAAGGTGACTTGTGAGGCTATTGCACATGTTCAAATGGAAAATTATACAGCAGATTATGATATAGAGTATAATGCTCAATTGGGTGACGATAAAAAACATGTATATTTAAAACTGACTAAAATAAATTAAGATATTATCAAGGGCTAAGGATACTTCTTTATCTCTTTGATATATTTCTCACATAAAGTCTTAAGTGGTAAATTATGAAGTGTAATATGGCACTAGTTCATTGCTTTAATAAGGGTAGTTACAATTTTTTTTCAAACTCTAAAAGTATCTCTTCTTTTGCTCTATAATCACTCATATATTTTTTTACTAAATTCCAGAAATCTTTAGAGTGATTTTTATAAGCTATATGAGCTAATTCATGTATGACTACATACTCAATCAAAGAAGAAGATAATTTTATAACTTCTGGGTTGAAAGTGATCCGATTACGCTCTGAACAACTTCCCCACTTAGTTTTAAATTTTCTAAAACTTACATATTCAGGGTGCATTTTCATAATATCACTATATTTTCGGACAAGTTTAGTAATTTTGTCTTCTGCTTTTTCTCTGTAAAATCTATCTATAGCTTCAGTTAATTCAATTTGACTCACCTCTAAAGGTGTATAAATTTTA
>JALUKQ010000015.1 GCA_027056485.1 Campylobacteraceae bacterium
ACACCTGCATTGGCTCTATCTATGTTATCACTAGCTTCTTGAAGATCCTTTACCCTATCAGTTTCAGATGTCCCCGTCCCAAAACCATTTGTTGGTATGCTAAACGTGGTACCGATACTACTATGTGAATTTTGAGGATCATAATTTATTATACTCCCACCAAAAGATATAAGTCCAGCACCCAATGCAGGATTAAATGTACTTACATATGCACCCACCACAATAACAACAACACCAACTATAGCTCGACCTACAGCAGAATTTTTAATAGGTCGAACAACATGTTCCTGCCACCATTTTCCTATTCCCCAAAAATGCCCACTAGGGTCAGTGTACATCATAGGGTTATTGCGTACATAACTATATCTGTTAAATGCTTGTGAGTCAAGAGGGTCTTGTACTATACTATCAGCAGAAAGGAACCTCCCTATATCACTATCATACACCCTAGCGTTCATATGTACAAGAGACTGCGGAACGAGTTAAAAAATGTTGTAAAACATAACTGTAAATATCTACAAATACAGTAAATAAGGGCTATATAAAGAAAGAACTCATTAAACCAATAAGTCCACCAAAAACACCACCCCAAACCACAAGCCAGCCCAAATGCTCTTTGATGAGTTCTTGGACTAACTCTTTGACCATTTTAGGGGTAAGTTCATCTAAGCGTTTGGTGATGAGTGCTTCTACAGAGTCTATCATATCGTCTGAGAGGGCTGAGTTTTGTATGTGGTGGTCAAGCTGTGCTTTAAACGCTGAAGAGGAGACTATGGAGCTTACGGCTGACTTTAACTTGCGGGCAAAAGGGTCACGCAAGCCTTCTAAAGCCTCTTCTCCACCGAACATACCTATGGCACTACCAAACTTAGACTCCATGACGGTCTTAGAGAGTGCATCAAAGGCAGGAGAAAAGTCTGCACCTTCTACCAAAGGTGCGAGGTTTATTTTCTGCTCTTCTTTGGCAAAAAAGTCACCCAACTGCTCTTTGCTAAAAAACTGTTTCATAATCATCGTTCTGATAGAGACTTTAAAGGTCTCAAAATTCTTCTCTATCACCCCAGAACCATATAAAAATGGTACTTTTTCAAAAAGCATATGAATAGCAACTTGATTGGTTATAGCTCCTGAGAATGCAAATAAACCTGTAAAGAGTAGTGGATTATGGTAAGGTTCAGGTACAAAAAATGCAAGTACCATAAGTATGATGGATACTATATCGGTGATAAGTGATTTGGACATAGAGGGTTATTATCCTTAAATGTTAATATCTTTTTTAATTGGGCTAGACTCTACCCGAAAAGAGCATTGGCCGCTTGTAAGAAATCTTCTGCCACACTCACTGGATCTTCTAGCCCAATAGAAACCCTAATAAGTCCTTCATGTACACCTAAGAATTTACGTGCATCTTCGTTGAAATCTGAGTAAATAGTGCTTGTCATGTGCAAGGCAAGTGTTCTGTTGTCACCAATGTTTGCTGTCATAATAACAAGCTTCAATGCATTAAGTAACTTGAACGCGCGCTCTTTTGTACCACAGTCTATACTAAGCAGTGGCCCACACCCTTGTGCGAAGTCTGAAAGGTAACG
>JALUKQ010000016.1 GCA_027056485.1 Campylobacteraceae bacterium
AAGGGAAACTATGAACGAAATTATTCAATCTATCACATCTGCCCTGAGTAATGTACTCTTTTTTGATGTCTTCTTTGGGCAAATGGAGGGCACCTCTGTTCCCTTCCTCGTAGTGTGGCTTTTTGTAGGTGCTATCTTTTTTACTATCAAAATGAGATTTGTAAACTTGCGTTTTTTTAAACACTCTTTACAAATACTCTCAGGTAAGTATGCAGACTCTCACAATAAAGGGCTCATTACACCTTTCCAATCTCTCACTACCGCACTCTCTGCAACCGTAGGGCTAGGAAACATCGCGGGTGTTGCGGTGGCTATTATGATAGGTGGGGCGGGAGCAACCTTTTGGATGATTCTTGCTGGCTTTCTCAATATGTCACTCAAATTTACTGAGGTGACACTTTCACTACAACATAGAACTTTTTTGCCAGATGGTACAGTCATGGGAGGAGGGATGCGTTACCTTTCTGAAGGACTGAAAGAAAAAGGATTAGAAGGCTTAGGTAAAGTACTTGCTTTAATTTTTGCTTTTTTCATGATTGGTGGTGCATTGGGAGGAGGAAATATTTTTCAAGTCTCTCAATCTCTAGGTGCAGTCAAAAGTGAAATAGCCTTTTTTGCTACTTACCCATGGGCCTATGGTCTGATACTTGCTATCATTGTTGGATTTGTTATTATTGGTGGGGTTAAGTCTATTGCTCACACCACAGAAAAGATTGTACCTGCTATGGTCATTATCTACCTAAGTGCTTCTATCTATATCCTTATTGTAAATTATGCACTTCTACCTCATGCCATAATGACTATCTTTACAGAAGCCTTTAATCCTACAGCAGTTGCCGGAGGAATGGTAGGTGTGATGGTACAAGGCTTTAAGCGTGCATCATTCTCTTCAGAAGCGGGAATAGGGTCAGCACCCATAGCCCACGCACCTTCTACAGTCAAATACCCTATACAACAAGGTTTAGTAGCACTCTATGAACCATTTATAGATACCGTTCTTATTTGTACTATTACTGCACTGGTTATTGTAACTACAGGTGTCTATAGTGGTGGTACACCAGAACTAGCTGCGCTCATAGAAGCGAAGCAGGGTGCTGCACTTACTTCTGCTGCATATGCTATGACTATCAGTTGGTTTCCTAGTGTTTTAGCACTTTGTGTGACACTGTTTGCCTTTTCTACGATGATTTCTTGGTCTTACTATGGAGAGAGAGCATGGACTTACCTTTTTGGGACAAAAAGTTCTATCATCTTTAAACTTATATTTTTGGTAGCCATTGTTCTCTCTACACTTGTAGAAAACTTAGGTGCATTGGTGGACTTAACAGATATGCTCTTCTTGGCTATGGCCTTACCAAATCTTATAGGGCTGTACCTACTACGTGACAATGTGAAAAAAGCGTTAGATGAATATACTCAGAAGTTAAAAAGTGGGGAATTGGATAGAGAGTTAACAGAAAATAAATAAGTTGAAATGGATTAAACCATTTCAACACCTTTTTCACCTTTTGCCAAGGCACCAATCACATAACCATCTGTATTTGCAAGTACTGCATCTACATCTTCTGGTTCAACAACCCATACC
>JALUKQ010000017.1 GCA_027056485.1 Campylobacteraceae bacterium
ATATTTATCTATCTTGTAACCTACTCCTTTTATGTTAGTAATAAAGTCAACTTTAAGGGACTTTCTAAAGCGACTTATCTCTGCACGTATTGTAGCATTGTCTACTGGCTCATTATTCCATACATAACTCCTAAACTTTTCAAAGTCTACTATAACTCCTATATTTTCACAAAGAAGTGTTAAGATTTGTAACTGTTTCTTTGTAATAGTTTGTGAACTATTGTTATAAAAAAGTAGTTTTTCATCTTTTGAAAAGTAGTATTTTTTACTAAGTAACATATGTGAAGAGCTTTTTATCTCTTGTTCTTTCTTAACTCTTGCTATACGAATTCCTAACTCTTTAAGATGAAATGGTTTTTTTAGATAATCACAAGCACCTAAATCAAATGCACTACTAATATCTTCTATATCTAAATTAGCACTTATAAAAATCGTAGGAATGACAATCTCTATTTCATTTAGCTCTTGTAGTAATTTTAAACCATTTAGTTTTGGTACATTAATATCTAATAACAACAAATCAAAAGTCTCATTTTTAAGTACTTCCAATACTTCTAAACCATTATTAAAGCTCATAACTTGATGACTTGAAGCTTCTAAATACTCTTCAATAGAAGTCCTTAACATAAACTCATCTTCCAATAATAGTATTTTCATTTAAGTATCTCCTTTTTACTGAATAAAACCAAATAAATATCCTTTGTATATCATTATAAAACCACCCTACTACACTCAAAAAAATATTTAAATACTGTTTTTTTACCATTTGAGTTTACTTCTACACGTACTCCACTATTATCACATATCTCTTTTACAATATTTAAACCTAAACCGAAACCACCTCTAGCAGTATCTTCACGGTAATACCTACCAAATATATTTTTATTGTCTATTATTTTTTCTCCACTATTCTCTACTTCAAAAACCGTACACCCATCATCTCGATAAAGTCTTACATATACATCTTGATTAATATAACTATATTTTATTGCATTTGATATATTGTTATCACATAAACGTTGAAGCTCAAACTCGTTAAACAAAACAAATATTTCATTATCAATTTCACTACTAATTTTCAATCTATTTCCCACTGCTACATCTGAAAAATACTCTACTCTTTCACGTACAAATTGGCTAAAATCAACCATATCTACTCTTCTCTCTTCTCTCTCTTTTTTAACAATAAAACTCAAATCTCCATATATATTTTCTAAAACTTTTACTGCTGCTTCTATCTTAATCAAATATGGATTTCGTTCAAATTTTATATTATAAAGGTCAATATTCATCAAAATAATTGATAAAGGTGTATTTATCTCATGAACTGCATTTTTTAAAAACTTATCTTGATAATCTAAAAGTTCACTCGTATACTCTACTGATTTTTGTAATTCTTTTGTTTTTTCTTGAACTAAACTCTCGAGATTTAAGTTCATATCTTCTAAAGCACCTTTTTTCTCTTTTAATTTTAAAAGCATATAGTTTGCATGTGAAGTAATCTCTCTAAACTCTTGAAACTTTATCTTGCTTCTATCAATAGAGGTGTAACTT
>JALUKQ010000018.1 GCA_027056485.1 Campylobacteraceae bacterium
GCACCTTTTGTTAATCTACTATTTCCACACTCACTACAATCTCTACTCATATAACGATACAATGCTCTTAACGTAACTTTTCCACAACCAATACTTCGTCCATTAGCACTCATATAGCCATCTTCAAACCATTTTAAATATTTAGATAGTTGGTCTTTTGGGTCAGTTCTATTTTTATCAATAAGACTTTGAGCTAAACAGAGAGCCATTGCTGTATCATCGGTATATTCACCAATTTCTACATTAAACTTTCCACCTCGTCTATAGTGTTCAATTTTTTCAAAACTATCTTTTTTTGTAAATTCTACAGGTGCACCTAAAGCATCACCTATAGCCAAACCTAACATTGAGCCTTTATATCTGTTTTTTATTTCTCTTTTTGCCAAAATAAAGACTACTCCTTTCAAAATTATAAAAAATAAATTATACTTTAAAATAATAAATTTTAGATAAAGTTTTTATACTATAAAAGCCATTGGGGGAGAGTCGTCACCTTAGAGGTTTTTATGCTTTTACTATTTAATCTCTTCGGGAATAATTCCCCGTCCCCTATGGGGCGAAACCTTATGCTCTTGAAATAATTTTTCGAGAGTTTCGTCTCTCTAAAAAATTCGTATCAACGTCATACTCCGTACCCTCGGGGTAGTTGATTAACAGTATATAAAGAAGAGTGTGTAAGGTGTGTGGATAGAAAATTTGAGTAATAATCTTTCAAAACTAACACTTTTCTTATTATTAACTTATAAAAAAATTATACTTTTAATATATAATCCAATTACAAAAACAAAACTAAGGAAATAAAATGAGAAATATAACAACAATTGGTTCAGCGATAGTAGCATCTTTGCTTTTTGCAGGATGTGGAAGTAGTAGTTCAAGTACAGAGGCTTCAACAGGTGTAGCATATTATGTAGATTCAGCTATTCAAGGTATTGATTATGATTGTGGTACAGAGCAAGGAGTTACAGGAGAAGATGGGAAATTCACTTTTGAAAAAAATAAAAACTGTTCTTTTACAGTAGGTAATGTACTTTTAAGAGAGGTAAATGCTTCAACATTAAAAGATGGTATGACCATTTTAGAAGATGATGCTCATACAGCACGTTTCTTACAAACATTAGACAGAGATGGAAATGCAAGTAATGGAATAGAGGTACCAGCTTCAGCAAAATCACTAGATATTAATGAAGTACCAAAAGAGGATGCTGTTTTAGCGACTATTCGTGATGATATGAAAGCAAAAGATAAAGATTACAGAGGAAGAGTTGTTACCGTTGAAGAGACACAAGCACACCTTACACAAACAAGAGAAGAGATAAGAGATAAAAATTTGGAGACACAATATACTAGTAATTTAGGTGAAGAGACAAAAGCATATTTTGGAGATAAAGAAAATAATCTTATTGTAGTGGTAGATGTTGAAAATATGAAAGTTCTTGAAAAAGTATCAACAGGGAACAGTGTAAGTTATGCAGCAGAGGTTATTAAAACTAAAGATTCTCATGGTTCATCAACACCTAAAATGTATGTTGACAACAGAGGAAGTAATGCCATTGGTGTTTTAGATTCTGCTACAAATACCATTACAAAAGACATTCCTTTAGCGTTTTACCCAAGAAGTATTGATGTTCAAAAAGAGACAGGTTTAGTTGCTGTTTCAGGTGTTGACAAAGCAATGGTAGCCATTATAGACAGTAAAACAGATACGGTAATTGCAACCGTTGGAAATGATGCCGTAACAGCACCTACAAACAGTGGACACAGCTACTTAGCTAGTGGAACAATGGCTTCAGGACACCCACACTGGTTAAATGAGAACCATTTTGTGTTGATTGACCGTCAAAATAAATTAATTGCTACGTATAAGATTGAGAAAAACAGTGATGGAACTTGGAATACAACAAAAGTAAATGAAGTAGCTACACCATCACCAGTACATAACCTTGTTCCACCAGAAGTTCATGGACAACATGGTAAAAAACATGGAATGCAGACATCAACAGTATTTTATGCAACAGCAGAGGGTGCAACAGGTATTTACCCATCAGTTTTAAAGTTAGAGTTTTTAGAAGGGCAAGGTTTATCTATTGTTGAAAATTTAGAGATTAAAAAAGAGGGACTCTCTCCTGATGTAATGGGTGTTCACCATCTTAACTTCTTAAAAGACCAAAAGCACATCTATGTTGGTTCAGACGAAGGAAATCTCTTTATAGTTGACTACACTACTTCACCAATGAGCATTGTAAAAACGGTTAAAGCAGGAATGGGTGCAGGGCATACCGATGAGATGAAACATAATAATATTGCTGTTGTTATTAATCATAAAGATAGTTTTATTACGGTTATGAACACACTAACCAATGAAAAAATAGCTGACATTGAAGTAAGTAAATTGGCTAAAGATGAGTTAGGTTCAGTTCAGACACAATCTCACCCTAAATACCACTTCTCTAAAGATGGTCGTTACTTCTACATGTTCTTAACTGAAGAGGGTGCTTTTGTAAAAGTTGATTTAACTACTAATAAACTTGTAGATTATTTAGCAATTGGTGGAAAACTGGCTATGGGTTCTTTTGTTGAAGTAAAAGACAAAGAGGGAGATAGTTCAAATGGTGAAAATCGTAATGGAAATGAGCGTTCAGGAGATAACCAAGAAAATCAAGACTCCAATAGTAACCATAGAGGTAATGGCAAAGATAAATAACGCTTATGCGTTTAAGGCAAAGTATTCAAAAGTAATACTTTGCTAATATCTTTATGTCATACTCTAAAAGATTAAATTTAAGGAAATAGTATGCGAATGTTTTGTTCGTTAATTTTTTTATCACTGTTTTTATACTCCGAAAACATTAATGAACAGATACATGCACTGCAAAATGCTACTCCAAAAGAGCGTGTTGAGTTGATGAATAGCATTAAAGAGCAGTTGATAAGTATGAATGAAGAGAAGAGAATACAAACGTTAGAAACTTTACGTGATAAGCTTCAACACAACTGTGAAGCCAAAGACAAAGCAAGTGAAGTTAAAAATGAGATGACCAATCATAGGGAAAGAGTAAAAGAGCGTACATCGCATGAAAATATGTTTGAACATGAAGAGGCATCTCATATGCAGAACCATGAATTAAATCAGCATCGAGAGTATCATGAAGAACATTTTGAAAATAACTCTCCCAGAGGTGAAACTCAAACTCCAAGAAGTGAACCACGAGACGACAATCGCAATGGTAGGACAAAATAGGTGCCTAGAATTTTACTTCTTTTTCCAATCGTACCGATGGTACTTTTTGCCTATGTTGATAGTGATATGGATGGGGTAGAAGATAAAGATGACCTATGCCCAAATACATTAATGACAGATTTGGTTGACCTTAAAGGTTGTACCATCAAAAGTTTAATCTCTCCGCATCATTTTACCCTTTTAGCTGGAACAAGTTATGCAGAAGATAACAATGTTAGTTATCTTTTTTCTACGCTTGAACTGGACTATTATTACAAAAAAATCTCCATGAAACTCTCTAGCTCTTATTATAATGTAGATGATGAAGCCACCGTAAACAGTGATGGTCTCAATGATACTACATTGAACTTTTTTTACAGATTTAACCCTTTAGAAAACCTATCTTTAAGTGTTGGTACGGCTGTTTATATTCCTACGTATGATAGTAGCAGTAATAAAATGGACTACTCTGCGTCTATAGATGGACGATATTATATAGATAAACTCTCATTATCTACGGGAGTTGGATATAAAATAGTAGGTGATACAAATGCTTCTAATACACTCTTTTATCATCTTAGTACAGGGTACAGTTTTAATAATAATCTCTACTCTAGTCTATCGTATAGCGTTTCTGAAAGTATGTATGATAGTGTTGATAATTTTGAAACTCTATCTTTATATAACTACTACAGTATCAATAAAAACTGGTTTGGAACACTCTCTTTAACCAAAGGTATCAGTAGTGAGAGTTTAGATAATACTATAGGAGTAAAAGTTGGCTACTATTGGTAAAAATTTCACCATTCTACTCATGGAAGATGAAGAGGATTTGGGTGAAACAATTTATGAGATGCTCGAAGATGAAGGGTACAGTGTTGTTTGGGTAAAAGATGGAGAAGAGGCTTCAAAGGTAACTTTTGAAAAGAGATTTGACCTCTATGTTTTTGATATCAATGTACCTGAATTTAATGGTTTGGAACTCTTAGAGTCATTACGTGAAGCAGAAGACAATACCCCTACTATATTTATCTCAGCAATGGTTGACTTGGAGACGATTAAAAAAGCTTTTAAAGTGGGTGCTGAAGATTACTTAAAAAAACCATTTTTTCCAGAAGAGCTTCTGTTTCGTATTGAAGCAAAATTTCAGCAAAAAAGTTCTGATATTATCTATGGTGAACTCTCTTATAATCCTGAAAGCAAAGAGTTAAAAAGGAGTGGTGAAATACTTTTTTTAAGTAAAAAACAGCAACAACTTTTTGATATTTTCATTACAAATTGTAACAAGACTTTAGAGGTAAACACCATTATGGAGCATAGCTCCATCAAATCTCTTGCTGCATTACGTGTGGCTATAAATAAGCTAAAACAGTTAACAGGGATAGAGATACGAAGTTTACATGGGGTAGGGTACAGACTTGAAACGTGTTGAACTAGAATCGTTTTCTAAAAGTTTTTTTCTATTTTTTTTCTCTTTAGGAGTCATGATATCTATTATTACTTATATCAATTATAAAAGTGAATTAGAGCATTTTGATAAAGAGCTATTATCAAAAATGCAACTCTGTAACTACTCCTTAGATTGTAAAGAGTTTCAAGTGGCTTTTGTTCCAAAATCTAAACAAAAAACTTATACCTTACTAAAAAATAAGAGCGAAATCAGTGCTCTTTTTCCTATTAAAAAAGGAGAAGATTTTTACTTAAAACTTTTTTACACTCAAAATGATTATCATCAAAAGATACACTTTTTACATAAAAAAGCCATGTATAATTTTTTGATTTGGATGATGGTTATTTTAGTTTTATCGGTACTTTTTTCTCTTTATTCTCTTTATCCTTTGCGTAATGCACTTATTTTAACACGTGAGTTTGTTAAAGATATTTTACATGATTTCAACACACCTATCGCGACTATGCGACTAAATTTATCACTACTTCATAGAGAAATTGGAGAGAACAAAAAGCTAAGTAGGGTCGAGAGAAGCATAGAAAACATCTTACTTTTACAGAATAATTTAGGAGAGTATCTTCATGCTACAAAAAGTGAAAAGGAGTCTATAAATCTTTTAGCTTGTATAGAAGAGGGTTCATCTAATTGAAAATAGTTATTCATCTTTGACTTATATAATAGATGTTCCTAGTACTATTACTATAGATACTGAAAAGAACTCTTTTATTAGGATTATTGATAATTTAGTGAGCAATGCTTCAAAATATAACAAACCAAAAGGTGAAGTAAAAGTTGTTTTTGATGCCTCTACTAAAACTTTAATCATTCGTGACAAAGGTAAAGGAATAAAAAACCCAAAAAGAGTTTTTGAACGTTTTTATAAAGAGCATGAGAGAGGTCTGGGAATTGGTCTTCATATAGTAGAAAAACTATGTAAGCAACTCAATATAAACATAGAAATCAAGTCAGTACTAGACGAAGGAACTGATGTTAAATTAGGATTGAAAAAGATAGTAGAAAAGCTATAAGCTAAAGTTATTTTAGTTAAACTCTTTACATAAAAAAGAAATAATAAAACTACCAAAGGTAAGTAATGAAACTATACGCACCATGGGAGAAGGCTTTTAAGAAAGTTGCTACTCCTTTTGAACACTTTATACATGCACAAACAACGACAGGTATGATACTGATGTTTATGACAGTCCTTGCACTTGTACTTGCTAATACCCCATTAACTGAGAGTTATGCCAACTTTTTTCATACGAAAGTAGATTTAACAGTAGGTTCATGGCAACTTTCACATACTATTCATCATTGGATTAATGATGGTTTAATGGCAATCTTTTTCTTTCTTATTGGTTTAGAGATTAAAAGAGAAGTTTTGGTAGGTGAACTCTCAAATTTGAAAGTAGCTATTTTACCTATTTTAGCAGCTATAGGTGGTATGGCTTTTCCTGCGTTGATATATTTTGCAATCAATTCAGGAGGCGAAGGGGTATCTGGGTGGGGAATTCCCATGGCGACAGATATTGCTTTTGCGATTTCTGCTTTGGTACTTTTAGGAAAGAGAATCCCCACAGCATTGGTTACTTTTTTAGTTGCATTGGCTATTGTCGATGACCTTGGAGCTGTTTTAGTTATAGCCATTTTTTATACAGAGCAGATTTCGATGTTTCCTCTTGCGTTGGCTGGAGGTGCTTTTTTAGTATTGCTTTCATTTAATCGTTTTGGTATTCATATGATTTTACCTTACTTTATTGTTGGTATATTATTATGGTTCTTTATGCTTGAGTCAGGTGTTCATGCGACTATTGCAGGAGTTATTGCTGCTATGGCAATTCCTTCTAAACCTAAAGAAACACCTTCTGATTTTACTCAAAGTACACAAAATCTTTTAGAGGAGTATGATAATTATCCTATTGATGAGTCTCAAACTATTAATGAAAAACAGAAGGCTATTTTAATTAATATTCAAGATAAAATTGATGCTATAGGAACACCTGCATCAAGGCTAGAGAGAGGCTTACATCTGCCTGTAGCACTTATTATTATCCCACTGTTTGCTTTAGCAAATGCTGGTATAAGTATAGATTTTTCCTCTATAGGAACAACGCTTATGGAACCAGTCTCTTTAGGTATTGTAGCAGGATTAATTATTGGAAAAGTATTGGGAATCTTTGGTGTATCTTGGTTAGCTATAAAGCTTAAAATAGCACAACTTCCAAAAAATAGTAGCATGACTCAAATATTTGGTGTTGCCTTTCTAGGTGGTATTGGATTTACCATGTCCATCTTTGTAGCAGACTTAGCTTTTGTAGGTAATGCTGAACTTATTTTTCAAGCGAAAGTGGGAATCTTATTTGCTTCACTCTTTGCAGGGCTTTTTGGTTTCTTTTGGCTTAGATATTTCTCAAAAGATAAATAAACTCTTTTCTCCACATACTTTACACAAAGAAAATTCTATACTTCCTTATTATTAAACATAAGGATGTAAGAAATGAAAAAATTATTTAAACTGGTATCTATTTTAACCATAGGTCTATTTTTTGTAGCATGTAACGATGATAATTCCTCATCAAAAGGTTTTACAAAGTCTGGTAAAGCAGGTTCTTTAACGGTAACATACTCTTCAGCTAAACCATTGGTTGTGGGTGATAATACCATAGATGTTTCTATTAGAGAAGGTGGAAAAGCAGTAACTGATGCAAAAGTAGAGCTTAAAGTATTTATGCCTGAAATGCCAGGTATGCCATATATGGATGAGGTAAAAACTATGGTTGCTTCTGGTGATAACTATAGTGGAAATGTAAACTTTTCTATGGGTGGCACTTGGCAGGTTAAGATTTTTATTGAGAAAGATGGTAAGAAGTATAAGTACTCTTCTTCGGTAATTCTTTAATTATATTTATGATTTAAACTATCTTGTCACTTTTTTTTCTTTGTTTCGCAACAAAAGAAAGAAAAGTAACCAAAAAAAAGAAAGTGCGAACGGCTATTGCAAGTTATTGAATTTGTATTTAGTTGTAAGTTTCTCTGTATGCATGAATGGAATATATTATGAATCTAAAAATCATATCTTTATCTCTTTTTAGTACTTTATATCTTTACTCTCAAACACTTCAGGAGACAATTGACTATAGTATTAAAAACAACTACCAACTCCAAATTTTAGAAGAGGAGTCATCCATAATAAGTGAGCAAAAAGCCATAGAAGGCTTATGGGCTGACCCTGTTTTAAAAGTTGGAATAAATGATATACAAGCTGACCACCCGTTGAGTAGAAACATAGAAGCGATGCAAAATCAGTTTGTGAGTGTTTCTCAATCTATTCCTCTCTCAAACAGACTAGAAGTAGCTTCAGAGATAGAAGAGGAGAAGAGAAAAGTAGTCAATCAAAAAGTAGAAGCATTAAAAGTCAATATTGCTTTTGGTGTGAGAAAAGCGTTTATAGATGCCTCAAATGCTCAAAAAACTTTAGATATTTTAGATGAGTATATAGGCTTTTTAAATACCCCTATGAATCTACTTATTAACCTTTCGGCTGTTGAGAGAGACTCTGTGGAGAAGTATATAAAAACTCAACTGCTTCAAAAATTGTATCAATTACAGCGTGAAAATGCTCTGCAACGACAAAAGATAGCTAAAGAGAAGATAGAGTTAATCGGAAATTTGAAGATAGATAACTTTTCAGATAAGGTGTCATTACATAGATATGAGCAACAAAATCTAGAGGGATTACTGGACAAAATAAGAGAACAGAGTCCCGAACTAGCAATGGCTACTGCCTTAAAAGAGGTTGCAAATAGAGCTGTTGAACTGGCACGAGAAAAAGAACAGGCAGACATAATAGTAACAGGTGGCTACTATCAACGTTTTGACCGTAATGATTATATCTCTTTTGCTGTCTCATACCCTCTCTATACTCATGGAAAACAAGAACGACAAAAAGTTCAGGCGATGAAAAGAGCCAATATTCAAAATATTACCTACAGACAAGCAAAGGTACAACTTGAACAGGGACTAAAGATTTCTCTCCATGAGTTAAAAGCTTTATATCAGGAGTTGGAGATATTAGAGCAAAGTAGGGTGAAGATTTTAAAACTCATCGCTAATGCAAAGTCTGAACTAACTACAGGTGGTTCACTGGTTCATTACTATGAACTCTTTAGCCAAAAAACGAACAATGCTTTAACTATGAATAAAAAATATCTATCTATAGCATTAATAGAAAATAGAATAACTCAACTTTTAGGAGAGATATAATGAAAAAATTACTACTTATAGTGACACTAATAACACTGTCCCAAGCTACTACAGTTGAACAACTTTTTAATGTAAAAACTATTAAAGTAAAATCTAAAATTATTGAAAATAGTAGAACTTATAATGGTTATGTGGAGATAGCAGATGATAAGATGTATACTATCTCTTTAACCCAAGATGGTTTTGTAAAAGGTTTAACTGCTGCGAATATTTATGACAAGGTAGTAAAAGGTGATAAGCTTTTTGAAATCTACTCTCCAGAAGTTTATAAAGCTCAGATTGAACTGCTTTCTGCTAAAAAAGTAAGTCGTTCTTTGGCTAAAAATTTGGAGAGGAAGTTAGAGCTTTATGATGTTTCAAAAAGAAATATAAAGATGATAAAAAGAGCCAATAAAGCTTCAAAATATTTGCCTTTTTATGCTCCTTACTCTGGAATAGTTATTGAAAAAAGTATAACAGAAGGGTCTGCTGTAAAAAAAGGGATGAAAGTCTATAAATTGGCTGACCTCTCATCTTTGTGGGTAGTTGCTAAAGCCTATGAGGCAGATAGAGCTTATATTCATAAGGGTTCAAAAGTTCAAGTAACGCTAAATGGAGATAAAAGAGTATATGATGCTGTGGTTGATTTTATCTACCCTATAGTAGATAAGGTTAATAAGACCATTGATTTTCGGATTACTTTAGAGAACAGAGATGGTAAAATCCAACCTAACTCTTATGCTACCATTAAGAGTATCTCCTCAAGTAAAAGAAGCTTGGTTCTACCTACAACTGCTGTATTAACAAAAGGAAGTAAACATTTGGTCTTTGTTCCAAGTGAGTATGAGGGTGAGTATAAGACAAAAACTATAGAGGCTAAAAGAGTTTCAAGCACTCAGTTTGAGATTGTATCTGGTCTAAAAGAGGGTGATATTGTGGTTAACAACTCACTATTTTTGATAGATTCAGATATTGTTATAAATGGAGAGGAATAGAGGATTTAGAATGAAAAAAACATATGAAGTAAAAAATGTAAAATGTTGTGGATGTTCGAGTACACTAAAGAAAGACCTTTTAAAGGAGTTCGGTAAAGTAGAGGTTAATTTAGAAGTTGAGCCTAGAAAAATTACTCTTGAGATGGATGGAAAAAATGAAGAGAGTTTAAAACTAAAACTTCGAAAACTTGGTTATCCATTAGTTACAGATGAGTTAAATACTTTTTCAACAGTGACTACGACAGCTAAAAGCTTTGTCTCCTGTGCTATAGGTAAAATAGATAATATTAGTAAAGATAAATAAGCCCTTATACTTTTAAGCTATAATAAACTCATGAAAAAGCTCATTAATCTAATTCTCCTCATCGCTATAAGTTTCTCTATAGCTCATGGAATAGTGCTTGATACCCATGAAGATAGCCACTGTACCGTGCAGGAGTTTGCCGAGGAGTTTTCTCATCCTATTCAACATGATATAGATAAACATGATGGTGACTTATGTAATTCTCATTTTATGCTACATATCTCTTTTCTTTTACCAAGTACTTTTTTACTTTTTGAGATAGATAAAGTGGAAAATATAGAGCCATTTTATACGCATCTCAATCACTACTACTATCAAGAAAACAGCTTTCGACCTCCTATCTTTAATATTTAAAAAATCAAATTACATTTTGCATTCGTGACCATGTCATACGCCATATCAATATTTTAAATATCATAGGAACACCATGAAAAAAACAATCATCGGTCTGTTCTGTGTAGCCATGCTTCATGCCGAAAATTATGATGCACTACTAGAACTTGCCATAAATAACAACGCCCAATTACAAATAACTCAAAACCAACAGGAGGAGAAATCTCTTGAAGGCGAAATCGAGACACGTTTAGAAAATCCAACTTTAGAAGTCGGCATAACAGATTTTTCAAGTAGACGAGTTCTAAGAGAAAATGAGCTTGGAGGGAGTGTTGGACTTAGTCAATCTTTACTTCTTCCATCTGTTAAAGCAGATAAAAAGAGGCTGACACAGAGTCAAGTAGAACTTGCAAAACAGAACTACAAACTTGAGAAATCTATGTTTATTTATAGGTTCAATTTAAGCTATTTAGCCTATAAAGAGGCATATAAAAAAGAGCTTTTACAAACAGAGTCACTTGCTATTTCTAAGAAAATTTTAGCTGTTACAGAAGGTCGTTTTTCTGCTGGTAGTATTGCCAAAACAGAACTACTTCAAGCTCAGATTGAACAGAGTGAGGCTTTAAGTCATGCCAAGGTACTTTCACTTGAGACTTTACAACAGAAAAACACTCTGCTTCGTTTTGCTAATTTGAAACAAAATATTGAACCAGATGTAGAACATGTTTTTGTTCAAAATTCAAATGTCTCAATCCATCCTCTCTTAGCATTGACGCAGAAAAAAGAGGAGCTTGCACTTGCTAGGCTTGCTGTGGCTTCACATAATATTGAGAGTATAGAACTCTTCTCCGAAATAGAAGCAGAACCTGACCAAGATATTTTTAGAGTTGGTATAGCTGTTCCTCTACCTATTTTTAATCAAAAATCAGAAGAGAAACAGTTGGCTAAGATAGCTATAAACAATCAAAAATTGGCATTGGTCTCAGGAAAAAAGGTACTTGCTTTAGAGTTAGCACAACTTCAAGAAGAGATAGTTGTTCAAGAAGCGTTAAAAAAAAATTATGAAGCTTTAATTTTAGAAGAAGAACGACTCTTAACGATGTATCAAGAGGGCTATGCCATTGCAAAGGTCAATCTGCTGAAACTAAATATGCTTAAGAAAAAGTTGCTAGACAATAAAGAACGTCTTTTAGAAGCAATGTTAGCCATAGAAAAAAATATTATAAAAATCAACTACCTTCAAGGGGGGACAAAATGAATAAGAAAATAATTGGTTCACTATTACTCGCACAAAGTTTATGGGCATTAGATGTTCCCATTGATGAAGTGGAGAAACAAGTTTTTAAAGAGACAATTACGGTTAATTCCAAAATTGTGCAATTGAGTTCGGCTAAAGAGAATATTATGGCAAGGGTTGGGGGTCAGGTCATGAAGTACTTGGTTCAACAAGGACAAAGTGTAAAGCGAGGTCAAGCCATTGCTATTATTGAGTCACTTGAACTCTCCAAACTCTCTTCTGAATTAAAGTTGCTTAGAAAACAGCTTGTGGTACACAATAAAAACTATAAGATTTTAAAATCTCTTTTTATTAAGGGCTTAGAGTCTATGGAAAAGGTTAATAGAGAAGAGCGAGAAAGAGATGAAACAGCTTCCAAAATTGAGAGTATTAAGAGTCAACTTACTATGTTGGGCGTGAGTACTAAAGGTGCTATTAAAAGTAATTATACAGTCTATGCTCAAGGTTCAGGAAAAGTCTCACAAGTTTTGGTTCCTACAAATTCGGTGGTTGATGCCAATACTCCGTTGGTCTCCATTGTCAAAGGTGGGTCAAGCTTTTTAGTGAAGTCTTATGTTCCCATGAATTATGTTTCAAATGTCAAAGTAGGACAAGAGGGTAAGTTGGTTTATGGTGGAAAAAACTACAAGATGCATATTTCACAGATTTTACCTGAATTGGATGAGCAGACACAACAGATGGTAGTACTCTCTTCTCTTGATGAATCTGTGACCAATCTTTTTGTAAATGCTTATGTAGATTCTAAATTGTCTATTGGTGAGCCAAAGTCTTATTTGGCTGTCAAGAAATCGGCACTTTCATTTTTTAATAATGAATGGGTGGTTTTTGTTCCAGAAAATCATGAAGAGGAAGAGCATCATGATGAACACGAACCTGAACATGAAAAACATGATGACCATGAAGAGGAAGAGGTTCCTTACGACATTAAGGTGGTAAAGATTTTAAAACAAAATGAGGCTTGGGTTGCTGTTGAGGGACTTAATGAACATGAAGATTATGTTTCTGATAAGAGTTATTATATTAAGTCTTTGTTACTTAAGTCCTCTCTTGGTGGACACGGACATTAGGGGTATAGGATGTTAAATAAAATAATTGAATTATCATTAAAATACAAACTCTTGGTCATCGTTCTATTTATGACCTTATCATTCTTGGGTTACAGGTCGTACAACACTGTACCCATTGACGCGTTCCCAGACATTACTCCTAAACAGGTGGTGATTTATACCGAGAGTGCAGGGAACTCAGCCGAAGATATTGAAAAACTCATTACTTATCCACTAGAATCTGCTTTGTCAGGTATGGCAGGAATTAAAAGTATTATGTCCAATTCTATTTTTGGACTCTCTTATGTCTCTGTCTTTTTTGAAGATAACTATGACATCTATTTTTTACGTCAACAGGTAAGTGAACGGATACTCTCGGTGGATATTCCAGAGGGTTGGGGTAAACCAACACTTGGACCAAATACCACAGGTTTGGGGCAAGTCTTTTGGTATGAGGTAAAAGACGCTACAAAAACTAAGTCACTTCAAGAGATACGTGAACTCCAAGAGTTTTTTGTAAAACCAATGTTTAAGTCGGTCACAGGAGTTGAAGAGGTGGTCTCTTGGGGTGGTGAGGAGAAACAGTATGAAGTGTTAATAGAGATGCGAAAACTTCAATCACGAGGGGTGACTTATAGTGAAATAGTCGATGCACTACAGAGTTCAAACCTGAGTGCTGGAGGACAATACTTAGAATTTAACCGAGAACAGTACCAAATCCGAGGAGTTGGGTTTTACAAAACTTTAGACGACATTCGTGATACTGTTGTAAAGTCATTTAAAGGTCGAGCTGTGACCATTGGTGATGTGGCGACTATTCAAAAAGGTAATGCTCCTCGTTTTGGTGCTATTAGCATAGATGGTCATGAGTCGGTCATAGGAATGGTACTTCAGCGAACAGGAACAGATGCAAACAAAGTTGTAAAAGGTCTAAAAGTAAAAATGGAGCAGGTAAATGCTTCTTTACCTAAAGGGGTGAGTATAAACCTCATTTATGACCGAACAGAGATGACTATTAAAGCTGTTGATACCATTTCAAATGCTTTGATAACGGGAATAATTTTGGTTGCGATTGTCTTGTTTCTTTTTCTTTTTGAGTTACGTTCGGCGTTTATAGTCATCATCTCTCTACCTCTTTCTCTTCTCATTGCTTTTGGACTTATGGAATACTTTGGACTCTCTGCAAATCTTATGAGTTTGAGTGGATTAGCGATAGCCGTGGGGATGATCGTTGATGGGACGATTGTTATGGTTGAGAATGCCTACCGACATCTAAATGAAAGGGAAGCTCTCGGAAACGGAGGCTTTAGCCCCGAACAAAACGAGGCTAAAGCCATCGGTTCCAAATTAATACTTATTACAAGTTCAGCAAAAGAGGTAGCCAAACCCATTACCTTTGCCATTTTGATTATTGTCGCTGTGTTTATTCCTCTGCTTAGTCTTGATGGATTAGCAGGAAAACTTTACTCTCCTATGGCTTTAAATATTGTCTTTGTAATGCTTGGTTCACTCTTGGTTGCTTTGGTGCTTGTTCCAGTGCTAAGTTTGGCACTGTTAAAACCCAAAAAGAGTCAAGAGAACATCGTGATGAGGTCAGTAAAATGGCTCTATTTACCGTTTGTAAATGGGGCATTACGTTTTCCTAAAATAGTACTTGTTTCTGTGAGTATAGTTTTTGTTTTTTTAGCTTATTTGTTGAGCTTACAAGGTCGGGAGTTTATGCCCACACTTAACGAAGAGAGCATTATGTACCGTGTCATTGCTCCTCCTGGAACTGCACTTAGTCAGTCGCTGGAGACAGCTCAAGATATTGAAAAATATATACTTAAAAACTACTCTGCTGATGTAGCGTCAGTTCTAAGTATGATAGGACGAAGTGAAAAGGGTGAGACAGCACAACCGAACTACATGGAAGTGTTGCTGACATTAAAAGCAAATATTGAAAACCTTCCAAAACTAAGTTCTACTATGACCAAAGATTTGAGTCATATTTTTGAGCATGTTCGTTTTGTACCAACACAACCCATTGCTATGAGAATCGAAGAGTTACTTGAAGGTGTACAATCAGAACTTGCCATTAAGATTTATGGTGAAGAGCAAAAAGTGATGGCTAAAATCTCTAAACAAATTCAAGAGTCATTAGAAGGATTAGAAGGGCTTGAAGAGATTGAAGTCGAGCCACAGTTAGGTCAAGCAAATATTATTATCTCACCGAACTACCAAGCTTTAGCACGATATGGAGTGAAAGTTTCAGAGCTTATGCAGGTGATTCGTAATGGAGTGGGTGAAGAGCCACTTAGTCAAAAAATAGAAGGAGTAAAACGGTTTGGAATTGTTGCCAAAGTAAAAGATGCTAAACGTGATATTGAAACTTTAAAAATGATGCCTATTCGCTCTACCAATGGTTCTATAGTAATGCTAAAAGACCTTTGTAAAGTAGAGGTAAGAGAAGGTGCCTCGTTCATAAAACGGCAAAATTTGAACCGTTATATGGTCTTGGGCATAGAGACAGAGGGGCGAGATGTTGCTTCATTGGTTGAAGAGGCAAATCAGCGAATTAAAGAGAGAGTAAATCTTCCATCGGGTTACTACATTGAGTGGGCTGGAGATTTTAAAAATATGCAAGAAGCTACCAAGAAATTAATGATAATTATTCCTGCAACTATTATGCTGATTTTACTACTTCTTTATACTGCTTTTAACTCCCTAACAAAAGCTTTACTGGTACTCATGAATGTTCCTTTTGGTCTAATGGGTGGAATTGTTGCTCTAATTGTAAGTGGCATATATCTTTCTGTTTCAGCCATCATCGGTTTTTTAGCCATTTTTGCTATTGCCATTTTAAACGGAATTGTATTGGTAACCTTTATTGATGAGTTACGAGAGAAATACCTAGAAAAGGAACTAAAAGAGGTTATTAAAGAGGCTACACTTTTACGTCTTCGACCTGTACTAATGACAGCATTTACAACGCTGTTTGGAATTTTACCTCTGCTTTATGCTACAGGGGTTGGGTCGGAGATTCAGTATCCGTTGTCGGTTGTGATTGTTGGTGGGATTATTAGTTCTACTATTTTGACGCTTTTGGTTTTGCCTGTTGGGTATTGGTTGGTTTATAGGAAGTGATGGGGAGAAGCTAAAGAAGCAATAAGCCTTTTGG
>JALUKQ010000019.1 GCA_027056485.1 Campylobacteraceae bacterium
CCTGTCAATACTATTGCATACTTAAAACTCATCTTACTCCCTATTTTATTTAATTTATTGTAACTAATAATAGTTAATAACAAATGATAAAGAACATCAATCAAATTTATTTTTATTATCATCATAAAAAGAGTATACTTTCAACAATTTTATAAAAAGGATTGTTATGGCATTTTCACCAGAAAAACGTGCAGGTACTCTTAGTGGTATCATCTTTGTTGCTATCTTTGCTGCTGCTGCTACTTTTATTGCAGGTTTAGCTCCTATCCATAAGTTGGGTCTTTCCCCTCTTGTTATTGGTATTGTAATGGGTATTTTTTATGCCAATACTCTACACAACAAACTACCAACTGCTTGGGAGAGTGGAATTACATTTTCAGGTAAAAAGATTTTACGTTTTGCCATTGTTCTTTATGGATTTAGAATCACCTTTCAACAGATTATGGAAGTTGGCGTTGAAGGATTCTTGGTTTCACTTATTATGCTCTCAACCACTTTTGTGCTTGGTACATGGTTAGGTAATAAAATCTTTGGTATGGAAAAAGATACCTCTATGTTAACTGCCTCTGGAGCTGCTGTTTGTGGTGCTGCTGCTGTTTTAGCAACAGAGCCTGTACTTAAAGCTGAAGAGCATAAAACAGCTATTGCTGTCTCTATGGTTGTTCTTTTTGGTACTATCTCAATGTTCTTATACCCTGTACTTTACACAACCATTATTGAACATGCGACAGGTTTCTTACATATGTCACCTCGTGAGTTTGGTATCTATGTTGGGGGAACCATTCATGAAGTTGCACAAGTTGTTGCTGTTCCTGCTTCTGTACCAAATGCACCTGTAGAAATGGCTAACTCAGCTGTTATTGTTAAAATGACCAGAGTTATTATGATTGCACCTATGCTAATTGTTCTTGGTCTTTACCTTAGCTACACAGCCAAAAAAGAGGGTGGAGAAGGTGCAAATGTTAAATTGGTGATTCCTTGGTTTGCTGTCTACTTTATTGGTGTGGCTGCTTTTAACTCTTTTCACCTAATTCCTGAAAATATTGTTGATACTATTAATATTGTTGATACATTCCTACTTACTATGGCAATGACAGCACTTGGTATGGGTACACGTTTTGCGAAATTTAAAGGTTTAGGATTGGCTCCTATCTATACTGCATTAGGAATGTTTATATGGTTAGTTATTGGTGGATTCGTTATTACTAAGCTTATTTGTCAAGTTTTTTAATATATATATTAATATTAACTGTTTCATTTTAAATAATTTATAAAACTAAGGTTTAGCAAAGATTATCTTTGTTAAACTGTTACTAGTTAAGAAGATACTTGATTTTTAAATCGAAATAACCCTTATAATTCTCCCAAATCATAAAAAACTTTTCATAAGGTATCTTCTTAACGAATACAATACTTTCACTTGTTTTTATATCTCACATACTGTATAATAATCCAACTTAACTTTTTAATACAAGGATATGCAGATGACAAACCTCTATGAAAAGCTTGGACTCTTTTACCTCGGTCGTGACATCGACAAAACAACACAAAAACCTAGTGAAGCACTTACCCTACTTAAAAACAAAAACTTTACAACTCATGCTGCTATCATTGGTATGACGGGTTCTGGTAAAACTGGTTTGGGTATTGGTCTCATAGAAGAGGCTGCCATAGACAACATTCCTTCCATTCTTATTGACCCTAAAGGTGACATGGGAAACCTACTTTTAACTGACCCTACTTTTAACCCAAAAAACTTTGAGCCATGGGTAGAAGATGAAGCAAGAAGCAAAGAGAAAGATATAGCTACTTATGCATCAGATATCGCAACCATGTGGGAGCAAGGCATAGAACGTGACTTTCAAGATAGAAGCCGTGTAGCCAAACTTCATGCAGTAGAGAAGAGCATCTATACCCCTGGGAGTTCTTCTGGTATCTCTGTAAATATTTTAGGTTCACTTGAAGCACCTCCAGCTGAAGTTTTAAACGATTCAGATACCTTTGCTTCATACCTAAAGAGTACTGTATCATCTCTTCTATCTCTAGTAAAAATAGAAGCAGACCCTGTAAGTTCTAAAGAGTACCTACTTATAGCACAGATATTAGCCAACAAATGGATGGCAGGTGAGAGTATCTCCTTGGAAGCACTTATTGGGGATATTATCTCCCCTTCATTTGACAAAATAGGTGTTTTACCTTTAGAGTCCTTTTACCCTCAAGATAAACGTTTTGCATTGGCTACTAAGTTCAACTCTATTATTGCTTCTCCTACATTTTCATCATGGCTACAAGGTGAAGATTTGGACATTCAAAAACTGCTTTACGATGAAAATGGAAAAGCTAAAGTAGCCATCTTCTCCATCGCCCACTTAAGCGATGAAGAGCGTATGTTTTTTGTAACACTCTTACTTAACAAATACATCGCATGGATGAGAAGACAATCAGGAACATCGGCACTTAAAGCCCTACTCTATATGGACGAAATTTACGGTTACTTCCCACCAAGTAAAAATCCACCATCAAAAGAGCCTATGCTTCTACTTTTAAAACAAGCTCGTGCCTTTGGTGTAGGTGTCATTTTAAGTACTCAAAACCCTGTTGACCTTGACTATAAGGGGCTTTCAAACATTGGTACATGGTTTATTGGTCGTCTACAAACAGCACAAGATATTGAGCGTGTTATCGACGGTCTTGGTGGAAAAGTGGGATCCTCTTACTCTAAGTCAGAAATTAAAGACCTACTTGCCAACCTTCAAAAACGTACATTCTTTTTAAAATCTGCCCACCTTGATGACATACGAGTCTTTTCTACTCGCTGGGTTATGTCTTATTTAAAAGGACCTCTAAAATCTGCTGAAATCTCAAAACTCATGGCTGCTAAAAAATCTGCCGTACCTCAAACACTTATGAGTAAAACTGTAAAAGAGAATGGGTTTGAATCTTTTATAAATATCGACAAAAGCATCGACCAAAAATTTGCCATGGATGTTACAGGTCAAAACAACTTTAGAGCCACCCTACAAGGAAAAGTAGAACTTCATTACTTTAACGCTTCTAAAGGCATCGATGAAAATGAAACGCTTTGCTTAAACCTAGAACTCTACGAAGAGGACAACATAGATTGGGACAATGCCCAAAACATGGATGAGTGTCCTACATTTTCAGACTCAGAACCAAGCAATGCTTCATTTGCTCCTTTAAGTGATGACGTATCAAATGATAAAGATTTAAAAAAGACCAAAAAATCATTGGTTGACTGGGTCTACAGAACCAAACGTTTAGAGACTTTTAGATGTACCTCTCCACGTCTCTCCTCTTTACCTTACGAAAGCTTAGGTGACTTTAAAGTACGTATAAAAGACCAACTCGACGATAAAAAAGAGGAAGAGATAGATAAACTCCAAGAACGTTATGAGAAAAAAGAGAAAACTCTTCTAAAACGTCTACAAAGAGCCCAAGAGAGAGTAGAAAAAGAGGAAGCCGATGCAAGTAAGTCCATGGTTGACACAGGTATTGCTATTTTAGGAGCCTTATTTGGTAGAACATCTACTGCTAAACTTGGTCGTGCATTTTCAAGTGGAAGCCGTGCCTATAAAGAGCGAGGAGACATAAGTAGAGCCCAAGAGGCATTGGCTGAACTACATGAGGAGATAGAACTCTTAGCAGAAGAGTTAGAAGATAAGATAGATGAACTCTCTTTAAAATACGACGTAGATAATGTAACCATCCAAGAGTCTGCCATGAAACCTAGAAAAAGTGACATTCATGTCGATGAACTCTCTTTGGTTTGGGTGGTTTAAAACTTCTCCTGTATAATATTTATAGATAAAATCTTAATATTATAGGAAACCGTATGAACTTAAAAACAACACTACTAATTGCTACTCTTCTACTCTTTACGGCTTGTGGGGGTGGAGGAAGTTCAAGCTCTAAATATAAAGACAGTAAAATGAGTTGCCAACCTGCAACAAGTGTAAATATTTTTTCCAAGACAGATATAGAGACTTTTTCCATAGATAACCCTATAAACGAACCAAAAATTTTACTAGCAAACAATCCAACTTTTTCTACCACAGCTTTAGCCTTTGACAAAAAAGGTATTTATGAATTATTTCAAACAGAGTACTACTGGGCAGATGAAACAGTCAAAAATTTTGACTACTCCAACTACACTTCACCTCAAACACTCATTAATGATTTAAGAAACAGTAAAGATAGATGGAGTTCTTCTATGACTAAAAAATATTATGCAAACCTTACTTCTCAAAAGTCTGGTGGTTTTGGTTTTTCATGTCAAGATGTTACGGATGGTTGTCATGTTACCTACGTAAGAATAGACTCACCTGCTGACAAAATTGGTCTTAAACGTTCCGATGTTATTACTAAAATTAATGGAAAAAAAGCTACTCGTATAAATATATATAAAACGGGTCAAGAACTAGAGAAAATTGCAACCTTTACAGTTAAGCGTAAAAACACCAATGAAACGTGTACTGGTTCAGTAACTCCTCGTGACTATACCTATAAAGTTGCCAAAGGAGAAGTTATTCACTCCCCTAAAAATGAAAAAGTTGGATACTTTCGCCTAGACTCATTTATGGGTGCAGAGAACATCGTAACTCAAATAGATGATGCCTTTGACAACTTTAAAAAAGAGAACATTAAAAAACTGGTTATTGACCTTCGCTACAATGGTGGTGGTTCAGTTACAGTTGCCTCTAAACTTTTAGACAAACTTAGCATAACCCAAAATGAAAAAGAGCAATGTACTCTTGCATGGAATGATGATTTTAAAAAAAATAATTCAACTTACCGTTTTAAAAAAGATAGCAACTCACTTGACTTAGAGCAAATTCTATTTTTAACTACACAAGATTCAGCCTCAGCTTCTGAACTGGTCATCTCTGCTATGAAACCCTACTTAAGTGAAGAAAATATTGTAACTATTGGAGACAAAACACATGGTAAACCTGTAGGTATGAGTAGAAGAGAAGACAAAAATCACTACTACTTTCTCATAAACTTTGTGGTAAAAAACTCTCTTGGTTTTTATGATTATTTTGAGGGGCTACCCGTAACATCTGGTTGTGACATAAACGACGACCCTTTTCATGAAATGGGCGACCCCAAAGAAAGTATGTTAAAAGCTGCTCTACACTATGTAGACACAGGAAGTTGTAAATAGTTAAACAATAGTCGGAGCAAAAGCCTTAGTACTTATACGAACTTTTTCTCCGATTTTTAGCCCTTTGGCTTCCATGGGTGAAAGTACCACTTCTACGAGTTGCTGACCAATCGCCACGATGGCTACAAACATCACATCTACTTTTATAAGTTCAAGTAACTCCCCTTCAAAAGAGAATTTTTGAGAACCATTTGTTTTTAACAACACCTCTTTAGGCAGACCATCGTCTACCACTCTTCCTTGCTCTAAAACCACCACCCTAGAAGCCAAACGGTAAATCTCCGAAGGGTCATGACTCACCATAATAGTGGTCGTTCCAAACTCTTTATGCAGGGTCAATATCTCATTTTGAAGTTTGGTACGCATAGCGGGGTCAAGAGC
>JALUKQ010000020.1 GCA_027056485.1 Campylobacteraceae bacterium
CATATTAGTTTAGGTCAAATTCCTAATGGTCCCAAAGAGTACGAGGGTGATATGAAAACTCCTGAAGGAGCTTATATTTTGGACTGGAGACAGTTAAGTAAGGCTTATAATAAATCTATACATCTCTCTTACCCAAATACAAGAGATAAAGCCCATGCTCAAGAAGCAGGTCAGAGTGCAGGGGGTATGATTATGATTCATGGAACACCTTTGAACTGGTCACTTTCTCCTCTTGGAGATTGGATGCCAATGTTACTTGACTGGACAGAGGGGTGTATTGCTATGAGTAATGATGATATGGAAGAGGTATGGAATCGTACTAAAAATGGTACTCCTATTATTATAGTACCTTAAGTTTTTAGATTTTTATCTTCAAGACACTACTAATTCTAATAGAGTTTTACTTCTTTTATTTAAAGTATTTATATAAAAAATTTTCTGAATTTATACTTTATAATATAACATATTTTAATTATAAAAAATGTTTTTTGTTTAAAATAAGCCATTTTTAACTAATAATATTGAATAATATTTCCTTAGTTAAAAAGGGTTGTAATGAAACTTATTGTAAATGGTGATGATTTTGGTTTTTCAAAAGAGATTAATAGAAATATTATTAAATGTCATAATGATGGTATATTAACAAGTACAACGCTTATAGCGTATGGAGAAGGATTTGATGAGGCTGTTGAGATGGCAAAGTCTCATCCCCAACTTGGAGTAGGTGTTCACTTAATACTTGATGGTGACTTTAAACTTACTAAAACTCCTAAATCTTTAATAAATTCTAAAACAGGATATTTTTATAGTTATAGTGATGTCATAAAAAAAATAAATGATGGAGCTTTTTCTCATAGTGATTTAGTTAAGGAGTACTCCTGTCAAATAGAAAAGATATTAGATGCAGGTGTTCATGTCACTCATCTAGATCATCATCATCATCTTCATCGGTATTTTCCTATTTTAAATGCTGTAATAGAAGTCTCTAAGAAATATAATATTAACTATATTCGACCACAAAAGATAATATCGTTAGATAAAATGTCATTTTATAAAAAAATCTATAGAGAGTTTCATCATTTTTATCTTAATAAAAGAAGCAACTCTGTTGGTGGATACTTTGGATTTATATCTTTCTCAAAAGATATAATGAAAAAGAGTTTTGAATATGCATTGTCATCTAATAATGAGGTGGTAGAGTTAATGGTTCATCCATCAAAAAGTAATGGAGAGATTGATTTTTTAACGGATAAAGAGATAATAGGCTTATGTAATAATAAACTAATAAACTATAGTGAACTTTAGGAAGGGTATTAAAACCCTCCACCTTGTGAAGCCATCATAAGAAATGGTAGTACTGTAGCTGTTAAGTTATTGTCATTAACCATTAGCTCTTGGTTTTTATAATAACCATTTAAGATATATTTTCCATTCTCTTCTTTTAAAAATCCTTGTGCAACACCCATTGCGATTTGTTGTTTTAGCATCTCTGCATTTGGAAGAGTTTTAATATGCTCTTTATCTACTGTAATATCTACATTTAGGTTAATTAAATTGAGTATTTCTTGTTGAACTTTCATTGCTATCTTTTCAAGAGAACCATCAAATTGTATATCACCTGTATAGCCAATAGCAATATTTGCATTACTTTTTTTATTATCTTTTGTTTCAATATTTACACCATATTCAATACTACTTTTATCTTTAACAAGTAGAGTATTTAGAGAGTGAACTATTTTCCCCATCATATCCTGTTGTAGTGTTCCAAACTCTTCAAATATCTTTTGCATCTCCTCTTCACTAGGGTTAGATTGCATTTTTGTGAGAATCTTAGATTGTGCTTCTTGCATCTCTTTACTGGCTTTTTGGAACTCTAGCATTCCTTCAATACCTATATGTTGCATATCCATTTTTGCATAAATATTTTTTAAGTTAGGAAAATCATTTGGAAGCTTGGTATCTTTAAAATCAATTGAACCATCAATCTTTGTTGCAATGGTTGTTTGGCTATCTTTTTTAGTCACCATATGCATATTGGTAGCAATATTAATATTTTCAAGTTGTGGATTATTATCATCTTTTATATTGAGGTCTTCTACTGATATATCTACCGTTCCAAGCATAAGCTTTTTTTCTAAAAGCTCATCAATAGTAATATCTATATCTAAATTTTGAATGGTTAGACCATTTTGAGTACTTTCTTCTTGAAATTTAAGAGAAGGTATATTGAGTTTAGCTTCTCCCGTGTATGTTTCAATATCATTGTTCCCTTTTAGCGATAAAGGTGTCATATAAAAATTCTTACCATCATCATTTATTTTGACTTCATTAGTAGAGAGAGTATATGAAGCATTTTTTGTAAAAGATATATCCATATCACTTTTTATTATAATATCATCTTTAATAAGTTTTAAGAACTTCTCTTTTGCTTCTTGCGTTAGTAGTGAACTAACTGGTATCTCTTGATGAGTTCTTGCTGCTCCAAAACCTAAACCATTTTTTAAAAATAGTGGTCCATGTTCAATATTATACTTCACAGTCATAGGTAGTTTAATGGAGTCTTGAATAAGCTCTAGTATAGCAGGGTCAGTAAAGTTGATTTCTATCTCTGCTGTTGAGTTTAAAAAACTTTTTTCATAGCTTTTAATTTTATATTTGATTCCATTATTTGCATAGAGTTTATTAGTACTTTCGATTTGAGTTTGAATATTCCCTTCCATTTGGCTACCAACATAGGCTGTTGTTCCTGCCCAAATAGCTACTGCTGCGATGATTGAACTAACTGTTTTTTTCATAGTTTTCCTTATTTAATATAATATAATTATTTACTAAGAAGATTGTATCGAAAAAGTGATTGAGATTACTTTTATGATTAAAGAATTATAAAAGTTAACCATTTAACTATAATAAGCTAAATGGTTATTGAAGGGGTGTAAGGAGAGTTATTATTTCTTTTTAGGTGTTACATACATGTTAACATAACGACCATCACGTTTGGCATCTTGTTCTAATACACCAACATCTTCAAGCATAGGCCATACACGGTTAAGAACGTCAATTCCCCATTCAGGATTTGCCATCTCTCTACCACGTAAAAATACTCTTAGCTTAACATGTTTTCCAGCTTCGAGGAACTCTCTAGCATGTTTAACTTTATAAGCAATATCACCATCGGCAATTTTACAAGAAAATTTAACCTCTTTAACATCAATAGTTTTTTGGTTCTTTCTTGCCTCTTTCTTCTTCTTCTCAAGCTCATATTTATACTTACCGTAGTCCATGATTTTAGCTACAGGTGGTTTTGCATCTGGTGACATAATTACTAAATCTAGTCCTTTGTCATCTGCTATTTTTAGAGCTTCATCACGAGAAATAATTCCAAACTGTTCACCATCATCACCAAGAACTCGGAGTTCTCTGTCACGAATTTTATCATTCATTACAGTGTCGTCTGGCTTTTTTCTTCCTCTGTTGTTTCTATTATTTTGTCTACTCAAATCTTACCTTCATTTAGTTGTTGTGTTAATTCTACCATAAATTCATCAAAAGAAAGATTATACTGCTCTTTTGTTCGTCTATTTCTTAGTGCAACAGTTCTATTTTTCACTTCTTCATCACCTACTATAACTACATATGGTACTCTTTGTTTCTCTGCATTTCTAACTCTTTTGTTTAGAGAATCGTTCTTATCATAGATTTCACAGTCAATTTCTATCTCCATAAGTTGAGCTTGAAGCTCTTTTGCATAGCTGACATGTACATCTGAAATAGGAACAAAAATCACTTGTGTAGGAGCTAAAAAGAGAGGGAATTCACCAGCATAATGTTCTGTTAAAATAGCAATGAAACGTTCAAATGAACCTAATATAGCTCTGTGAATCATAACAGGTTGTTTACGAGTATTGTCTTCATCTACATACTCAACTTCAAAACGCTCTGGTAGATTGAAGTCAACTTGAATAGTTCCACATTGCCACTTACGTCCAAGTGCATCAGTAATTTTAACATCTATTTTCGGACCATAAAATGCTCCTCCACCTTCATCTATAGTGTAAGGAAGATTATTCTCATCTAGTGCATCTTTAAGACCTTGAGTTGCAAGTTCCCAAACGGCATCTTCACCAATTGCTTTTTCAGGCTTAGTAGCCACTTCCATGCTATAGTTGAAACCAAAAAGTTTCATTACTGAGTCAACAAACTCAACTATTTCTATAACTTCAGAAGCTATTTGGTTTGGAGCACAGAAGATATGTGCATCATCTTGAGTAAACTCTCTTACTCTTAAGAGACCATGCAGTGCACCTGATTTCTCATGACGGTGAACTACACCATATTCGTAGTATTTTACAGGTAAATCACGATAAGACTTTCCTGTCTGTTTAAATATCTGAATATGACCAATACAGTTCATAGGTTTAACCCCATACTCTTGTTCATCAATAGTGGTTAGGTACATGTTCTCACCATAACATGCATAGTGACCAGAAGTTCTCCACATGTCTGCTTTTAAAATCTCTGGACCACGAACTGGCTCATAACCTCTTTTTCTATGTGCTTTATGTAAGATTGTTTCTAGTTTATGTCTTAGGCGAGAACCTTTTGGCATCCAAAATGGAAGTCCAGCTCCTGACTCTTCATCAAACATAAAGAGTTCCATCTCTGCACCAATCTTTCTATGGTCACGTTTTTTTGCCTCTTCAAGCATTTTTAGGTGAGCTTTTAGAGACTCTTTATCTGCAAAAGCAATACCATAAATACGAGTAAGCATTTCAGCTTTTTCATCACCACCAAGGTAGGCACCTGCGACACGTGTAAGTTTAAAGTTGTGTAAAAATCTAAGAGCAGGAACATGAGGTCCTTGACAGAGGTCTTCAAAGTCACCTTGTTTATATATAGAAACTACTTCATCAGGTATTCTAGTTAATACAGCTTGCTTTAAATCATCAGCAGTAAATTTTTCTAATGCTTCTGCTTTGGTGATTTCGTATTTCTCTATTTTATACTTTTTCTTGATGAGTTCTTTCATCTTTTTTTCGATTTTCTTTAAATCTTCCTCACCAATCTTTTCATCTACTCTGAAGTCATAGTAGAAACCTTCATCAACCGTTGGCCCTACGAAAAATTTTGCATTGCTATAAAGTTCGGTAATGGCTTGTGCCATAAGGTGTGCTGTAGAGTGTCTAACAATCTCTAGTGATTCAGCAGAGTTATCATACTCAATCGCTTTTGCATCGGGGTTTTCACCAGCACTTTGTGTATCTATGATATTTCCAAGGTTATCAATATAACCAATTAAATTTTCACTCAAAATTAACCTTTATTTTCTCCCAAATTACGTATTGGGAGTCTGTTTTTAATTCGCGTATTATAGCTTACTTCTCTTTAAGAGATTAATTATGAGTAATATAACATATAATGTTAAATATTATTAAGTATAAATTAATCTTTAATATTTTATACTGTTATAAATTATTAAATAATATTAAGGAGTTTGTAATGAGAGCAGGATTTGTAGGAATAGCAATGGGTGTATCAACGGCAATGGCATTGAGAAATGAATATAAATTAACATCACAAGTTGTGACTATTTCACTTGTTACTGAAATCATTACTATCATCATCTTTGGTTTGGTAGATATATCATAATATTATGATAAAATTCACTTAATAAAACTCCAAAGGAAAAACAGATGGAACTATTTGGAACAGATGGTGTACGTGGTTTAGCAGGTGGAAAACTAAATGCCATGACTGTCATGCGTTTTGCACTGTCAGCTGGAATACACTTACAGAAAAGTAGTAAATATAATAAAATATTAGTAGGCAAAGATACACGACGTTCAGGTTACATGATAGAAAATGCTTTGGTCTCTGGCTTAACTGCTGTAGGTTTTGATGTGGTTCAAATAGGTCCTATGCCTACACCAGCTATAGCGTTTATTACAGAAAATATGCGTTGTGATGCAGGAATTATGATAACGGCATCACATAATCCTTTTTATGATAATGGAATTAAACTTTTTAATGCAGAGGGAAATAAAATCTCAAAAGAGTCTGAACAAGATATTGAAGAGATTTTTAATGATATGGAGCGTATAGAAAATGCTTTTGTGACAAAAAAAGAGATAGGGCGTTCTGTACGTATAGATGATGTGATAGGTAGATATATTGTCCATATTAAAAACTCATTTCCTAAAAAATACTCTCTATATGGAAAAAGAGTTGTAGTTGATTGTGCCAATGGTGCAGCTTATATGGTCGCACCAACAGTTTTACGTGAATTGGGTGCAGATGTAATTGAAATTGCAACATCACCAAATGGTTTTAATATCAATACCAACTGTGGTGCAACACAGCCTGAACTCCTTGCTCAAAAAGTGATTGAAACACGTGCTGATATTGGAATTGCTTTGGATGGTGATGCAGATAGAATTGTCATTGTTGATGAAAAAGGACAAATCATTGATGGCGACAAACTTATAGGTGCATTGGCAATTCATCTTAAAAATGAAAATAAACTAGCAAATGACAAAGTGGTTGCAACAGTGATGAGTAACCAAGGTCTTGAAGATTATTTAAGCTCTCATGGTCTTGTTTTGGAACGTTCTGATGTGGGTGATAAACATGTATTAGAAGTTATGAACAGAGTTGGTTCAAACTTTGGTGGAGAGCAGAGTGGTCATGTTATATTTTCTGATTATGCTAAAACGGGTGATGGTCTAGTTTCTGCTCTGCAAGCATTTGCTTATATGATAGAGAACAATCAAACAGCTAGTGAAGCTTTTGATATTTTTGATCTTTATCCTCAAGAGCAAGCCAATTTAAATATTTCTCATAAGATACCTATAGAGGAGATAGTTGGTGTAGAAGAGCTTTTTACTGAAATAGAAGCTGCTGGTATGCGTCATTTGGTACGCTACTCTGGTACTGAGAATCTATTACGTATTTTGCTGGAGGGCAAAGAACAACATGCCCTACACATTATGATGGATAAGACAGTTAAGTTTTTCAAAAAGGCACTCTCTTAATGCGTGCATATATTATTTTTATTTTATTGGTGGTTGGTACTTTTATTATTGACCAAAGTTTAAAAGTCATGGCAATAGAAGCTGTAAATGGTGTAGAGTTTGCAACCATATTAAAAGGTTCTTGTATCGACTTAGAGTTGTATTATAATCGAGGTGTAGCTTTTTCTATGTTGGCATTTATAGGAGATAATTTAAAATGGGTACAGTTACTACTTATATCAGGAATAGTTTTTTATATTCTTTATGAAGGCTATGTGAAAAAGTATGCTTTCCCTTTAGGGCTTATAATTGGTGGAGCTTTAGGAAATTTATATGATAGATTTATTCATGAAGGTGTAGTTGATTATGTAGCATGGCATTGTGGTTTTGATTTTGCTGTCTTTAACTATGCAGATGTCATGATAGATGTGGGTGTTGCAACTATTTTACTGCTTTCTTTTATAGAGTATAGAAAAGAAAAAAAGAGAAAAATTTAACTTTGATTAGAAGTAATAATTATAATATTACTTCTATACTTTATATACTTAAGCTTTTCCCAGTTATTAGTAAATCTTGTTGTAAGATAAAATTGTTTAATTCACTTATTGTTTTACAACCACTTTTTATAGCTTCTTTAATTATTTCTTTTGTAAAGGTTATTCTCATAAATTATCCTTTTTTATTAAGTTTATATTTATAATTATACCATTAATAATTTAATTTATATTAATAGTTTAAAGAAAATATAAGAAAATAGCTTAAAATTAATTTATACTTGTCTATTTTTACTTTTTTATGTTATTTTTTCAATTATATTGTGATAAAATCACTGATTAATAGTAGGGGAATATAAATATGTCAAATATTAAATATTATGATTTAATATGTGTAGGTACAGGCTTCGCTAGCAGTTTTTTCTTAAAGCGTTTTTTAGAAAAAAGTAAAAAAAACATTAAAGTGTTGGTTTTAGAAAAAGGTGCTAACAAGACACATCAATGGTATATGGATAATCATAAACACCATCTTTCAAATGGGAAAAATGGTGTTTTTGTAAATTATACAGAGGGCTATAATAAGAGTTGGACTTTTAATATAGGTTTTGGAGGTGGCTCTTACGCTTGGCATGGTGTTACTCCTCGTTTTGATAAAAATGATTTTAAATTAAAAAGTACTTATAGTTATGGTCTTGATTGGCCTATTGGTTATAATGATCTGGAATCTTACTATGATCAGGCAGAAGCCATTATGCAAATTGCAGGACCTAAGGAATCATATGCTGAAAGAACTACTAAATATCCATTGAAACCTCATAAAATGTATGCTTTTGATAAAATATTAAAAAAGAAGTTTGCAGATAAATTCTATAGTGTTCCTTCAGCTAAACCTACTGAAAATGTTAAAGGAAGAGCTACCTGTTGTAACTCTGGAGTTTGTCGTGTATGTCCTATTGATTCTAAGTTTACAGTAAATAACTCAATGATGGATGTTTATAATGATCCTAGAGTTGAAATAAGATTTGAAAAGCATGTAACCTCTTTAGATATTGAAAATCATAAAGTTAAGGCAGTTAATTATCTAGATAAAGAAAAAGTAGAACATAAAGCTTATGCCAATCTATTTAGTTTAGGTGCCAACCCTATATTTAATTCTCATATTTTAGTTCAGTCACAACTGGATAATCCTCTTGTAGGAAAAGGAATAGTTGATCAACGATCTACAGTCTGTGAAGTTGACTTAGATGGTATTGATAATGTAGGAGGTAGTACAAATATAACTTCCATAGGTTATATGCTTGCTACTGATGATATGCGTAAAAAATATGCTGGTGCCATTATACTTAGTTATACTATTCCAGATAATATTCGTTTGGAACAAGGTAAATATTTACAAAGAGCACGTCTTGTAATTCAGTTTGAAGATTTACCACAAGAACAGAACCATGTAACTATAACAGATGATCCAAAAGTACCAAAAGTTGTCTATTTGGGACACTCAGAGTATACACAAAAAGGTCTTGATAAGTTACATAGTAATATGAAAACAATTTTTACTGGTTTACCTATTGAAAAAGTAACCTTTGATAAAGAACTATTTGGAGGAGGGCATATGTATGGTGGTACCATTATGGGAACAAGTAAAAGCAACAGTGTTGTAGACATAAATTTAAGATCCCATGATGTAGATAATCTGTTTGTTTTAGGTAGCAGTACGTTTCCATCTACAGCTTTAGCCAATCCAACATTAACTATCACAGCCTTATCATTACGTGCAGCTGATTCATTATTTAAAGGTTAACAATGACAAGAAGAACATTTCTCGGTCTAACATTTGCAACATTAGCAACACTAACAACAGGGAGTTTTCAGCTCTTTAATAGTAATGAGAGATTTAACCTTTTTATACAAAAATCATTTCCTTGGTTAAGTTTTGATATAGATGTTGTTGAAAAATTTAAAAAAGATTATTTTCAATATAGATGTAAGAGTTTTTCTTGTCAACTTAAATTTTCTATGTTTTTAATATTGGAAACCACACCTTTGTTTGATAAGGTCTTATTGAAAAAAAGAGATTTTTCACGAGAACCTCTTTTAACTCAATTTCTTTTATCATCAGATTTTTTTAAAAATGGGATGAAAGAAGATAGAACCATAAAATATTATTTATATTATGATCCTTATATCAACCCTTGTGATAACCCTAAAAGTTAGGGTTATTATTAGTAAACTATCTCAGCTTCACCATAAAGTTTTTCTACTTTATTTTGTAGTTTTCTCATCACTTCTTGTTGTTTAAGTATTTGTTCAATTTTCTTTTTTGCTTTTTCAAAAGTAAGTTTTCCAGCAGCTTTTTTATTTAAAAGATAAACCACATTGTATCCATGTTTAGTTTTTACTGGAGCATTAAGTAGACGTTTAACTTTGTACTTATATGCTTTATTAAATAGGTTTTCAGGAGCATTATTTCTTCCAAACCAACCCATATAACCATTTTGTTTATGTGCATTAGCAGCTTTTATAAATGCCTCATCTAAGTTACTAGCACCTTGGAGTGATTTTAGAAGTTTGTCTGCTTCTGCTTTGGTAGGTACAATAATATCTGCTATTTCTATAGAGTCAGGAAATTTAAAAGCTTCTGGATTGTTGTTATAGAACTCTTTTAATTGACCCTTAGTTACTTTTACTTTGTTAAACTCTTTTTGTTGATAAAGAGCAATAGCAATAGCACCTTTAACACTACGTATTTGCTCTTTGTTTAGATTTTTACCCGTTTTCTTTTTATAAGCTTCTTGAGCAAGCTTTTTTTGTTGCTTAAATGCTTTTTTAAATTCTGCACTATTGCTTAGAGAACTTTTTAAAAGATTTGCATGAAGAACCTCTTCTTTTATAAGCTGTTCCATTAAATTGGCACGTTGTGTATCGTCTAATTTTTCATATCCAGGAGGTATAATATCTGTTGTAATTTTATGACCATTTACCGTTACTAGTGTTTGTCCAAACAAAAGGGTTGAACTGAGGGTTAATGTTATAATAAGTGCGATTAATTTTTTTTGCATTAATAATTCCTTTTATATTAATTTTGTAAAATTTTATATTTTTATTGTAAAAAAACTGTGTTTTACTATTTAGTCAATGGTTTGGGCAACAAATGTCTTAGTTACTTGTCCACCAAATTTATAGATATCGTCTTCTAAACTTACATAGAGCTCATCTCCAGAGCGTGGAAATACTTTGACATCATCATCTACCAAATCTTCACCATTGGCACGTATGAAACAGGCAACCATACCTGTACCACAAGCAAGTGTTTCATCTTCTACACCACGTTCATATGTACGTACATAGAGTGTATTATCTTCAATTTTGCAGATGTTAACATTACAGTTGTATTTGTTACGTAGACGTGCTGCTTGTTCTAGGTCAAATGCTTCTATGTTGTCACGCAAGGCAACTAAGTGAGGAACACCCGTGTCTATAAACCACCATATTTCACCCTCTTCATCTATCTCTTTACTAAGGATTATAGGTTTGGTCATGTCAGAGACTACATAATTGCCATTGACTTTAGCTCGTATAACACCAGCACCAGTTAAAAATTCTGCTTCATCATCTTGAGAAATACCTTTTCCCATAGCAAAGTGTGCCACAGCACGTGAAGCATTTCCACACATGGTAGCTTTACTACCATCTGAGTTATAAAACTCCCACTCAAAGTCATACTCTTCATGAGGAATAAGTACAACCAGTCCATCTGCTCCTATACCATTTTGACGATGACATAGTTTTTTAGCTAGTTTAGAACGGTCTTTTTTCTTCTTTTTGATTATCATAACAAAATCATTGCCATTGGCAGAGTATTTGGTTACAGTCATTTTTTACCCTTTAGGTTTTAATGCTGTAAGTATACATGAAGAGTATTAATAGATATTTAATATATATCTAGTATATGTTCATCAATAAAGTTTTGATAAAATTGATTTACTTTTCCTTTTATATGTCGACCATCACCTTTAAAGAAATAGTTATTAAATTTATAGTGTTCATTTACATTGTATATAGATACGTTTTTATTTTTAAGATACTGATAGAGTTTTGATTGTATAAAACTTTTGTTACTCTCTTCGGGAATAGGTTCTATAATCAGTTTGAAGTTTATATCATTATCTTTACATAGAGAGAGAATTTTGTCAATATAGACTTTAGGTACATCATGTATAATATTTTGATCTTTTTTCAGTAGATCAATATTTGCTCTTATTTGGCTGTTCATAAAGTTTTCTTTTTTTATAAGTTCACTCTCTTTCACCAAAACAGCTTTTTTTCTTTTCTTAGGTTTATAGTGTGTGAAAAACTTGAGTGCTTTTAGTCTGCTCTCTGTATATTTTGAAAAAGAGTAGTTATCATATATGTGTGGTTTAATTTTTTTAATACTCTCCATCTCCTCTTTTTTTGTAAAAATAGTTGTAAAGTAGGAATAGGTAAATATGGTATCTAAATTTTGATGTAAATGATTTGGTACGCAAAAAAGATAAATATTTTTAGGTTTTTTATTATTTACTAGATATCTTTTTAAGATAAAATAGTTACCAGCTATAGAGATGGCATTGTTTGAACTTAGGTCAAGTATATTGGGGTGAAGTTCTAATTTACTAATGGAATTTTTAGCTAAACTATCTCCTATAATAACCGTTTCAAATTCTTTATCTTTTAGATTGGCAAGCTTTGTTTTAATTAGATAATCAACATAGTGTCTGTTGTAATCATAGGTTCTATAAAAAATCTCAATAGCTAGAACTTGAATAAGAATTAAAGTAAAAAATATTTTTAGCCAAGATTTATTGTTCATCTGTTGCTCCATTTAAAAGTTAAAGTATAAAAATTCTGATTTATTTCCCAAGGAGTAGACAGCTATAATAAGAAGTACCGATGAGAAAAGTGCATGGAAAAAATTTAACTTTTTAGGAATCATTTGATTTGCATTTTTGAAAAATAGTATTAATGAAAAAGTAGCTAATATCCAAGCAATGGTATACATGTTACCAGCTACATTTTCTATAAATCCTCCAAAATGAACACCATAGGGAGTTAAGAAGGCTAGTTTATGAGAGAGGGAAGCTGGTAATAGTAAGTCAAAGCTAAACATACCATGTAGTACTTTTATGGCATCATCCCACTCTTTGGCTCTGAAAAATACCCATGAGATATTGATAAAGTTAAACGTAATAAACCATGCGAACCAAGACCATAATTTAAAATCAAGTGTTGACCAGATACGGTGAATAACTAAGGCTGTACCATGAAGAAAACCCCAAAAGATAAAAGTCCATCCAGCTCCATGCCAAAGACCACCTAAAATAAATGTTATCATAAGGTTAGAATAAGTGATGAGTTCACCTTTTCTATTTCCTCCCAGAGGGATGTAGATATAATCTTTTAAAAATCTTGAAAGAGTAATATGCCATCTTCTCCAAAAGTCTTGAATATTAACAGCTTTATAGGGGCTGTTAAAGTTAATAGGCAGTTTGATGTTAAAAAGAAGTGCTACCCCAATAGCCATATCGGTATAACCTGAAAAATCGAAGTAGAGCTGAAAAGTGTATGATAGACTTGTTACCCATGCTTCTACTAGGTTCAATGTAGTGGCTGTATCAAACCCTGTTGTTGCCCATGTTGCAAAGGTATCGGCAATAATAACTTTTTTAAATAGACCAATAGCAAATATAAATAGTCCTATATTAATATGATAATAGTTAATATATCTATTCTCTTTTTTTGCAAACTGAGGCATCATCTCCTTATGATGAACAATAGGTCCAGCTATGAGTTGAGGGAAAAAGGTAACAAAGAGTGTGTAGTTTAAAAAGTCATACTCTTTAGTCTCTAGTCTGTAGCTATCGACCAAATAAGATATCTGTTGAAACGTAAAAAAAGATATAGCTAAAGGTAGAGCAAGATGTAATAGATGATGATTTGTACTTAATAAAGTATTAAAGTTTTCTATAAAAAAATCAGCATATTTAAAGTAACCGAGTAGAGAGAGATTAAGTATGATACCAATAGTTAAGGTAAACTTTCTATGGTGGTTTAAACCATTTTTTAATAGAAATTTACCAATATTATAGTTGGCGACAATAGATAGAAGTATAAGTGGTAGATAGATGACATTCCACCAGCTATAAAAGAATAAACTGCTTAGAACTAAAAAGAGTTTACCTTGAGTTATTAAGTTTTTTTTATTAAGATAAAAGTAGATAAAAAAGGTGATAGGTAAAAAGACAAAAATAAATATATAACTGTTAAATAACACGTAATTTCCTATTAAGATAATCTTATGATATTATCTTAATTAAACTTTATATTTAACAGAGTCTATCAACTTTATATTTTAGTTTACTATTTTTACTTCCTTTTGTAACTATTTTTAAAATTCTTTCTAAAATAAATATACTGCTATCAAGATTTTTATGGGTGAGTTTTACAAAGTCACTATTTTTAGAACATGCCAGTTGACTATGCTTTTTTCCTAATATATAAGGAAATAAAGTATTATCTAATTCATAGGTAAATCTGTTCCATTTTTTTAGGTCATTGAGTTGTGATGTGTTAAAGATACCATCTTTTGTAGCACTATTTTTGTCGTCCCATGAGTCTAGTAACCCAAGAAGTGGAGTTTTATGTATTTTTTCTAAAGAGCGACTAATAAGATAGAGTATAGACTTGCTGTATCTACTAACATGGTCTCTGTTTTCCATCTCTTTATCCAATATATAGATATGTATATTTTTCTTCTCAAGCACCTTTTTTTTATGAGCTTTAATTATAAAAGTATTGCTATCTTGGATAGAGACCGTAGGGGCTAAAAGATGTAAGGAGTTTAGTTTTATTTTTTGTTTATCTAACTCTTTAAGCCATGAGGTGGTTAAAAGCTCAGAGCCTGCTGAGTGTGCCATAGCATGTACTTCTAAATCATTAAACTCTTGAGAGAGTTTTTTGAGAGAATGTGTGAGTAGGTAGAGTATACCACTCCTATTTCCACTAAAGCCTTTTACTTTTTTTTGAATGGTATTGCGTGATTGTTCTTTCATCTCTACCCAAATACCTCTAGTGGAGATATTTCTACAGTAATTCTCTATGGCTCGATTTAGTGCTACTTCATCTTCCAATATTTTCTTTTCAAGTTTTTCATTTTTTCCATCTAATGCCTCTTTAAAGAAAGATTCAATAGACTCCTCTATGGCTCTTTGATAACTCTGTTCCCATGTTAAAAAAATAGGGTAGATACCATTGTTTAGAAAATAAGGTATAAGCTTTTTTATTTTAGATATATATTGCTTTTCATTCTCTAGTCCACCAAGGGCATAGAGCATCATTTTTCTATTTTTATTACTCTGTTTTAACCAAGTCTTGAGGTTATCATAACAGATAATTTCAATTGAACGCTTTAGTGTTGATGTTTTAATAATCGTATGTTTAGCACGTCCATTTGCATTGAGTACAAGGGTGTGGTTATAAGCATTTTCTTCACTTCTTGGCTCTTTTTTTCTACTATTCTTTCCCTCTTCTTCTTGTAACTCTTCATAAACTTTTGATGCTGAAGCAAGAGATTTTGTAGTAATGGTTTGAGAAGAGTTTTCTATATCTATAGGAACACCCATAACAGCAACCCAAACATCTAGACCATTTTTTAACCACTCTTTATAGCTTAAAATAGCAAAACCACAGTTTCCCCAACCTCTACCCCATGAATTTTGAATAATAAAACCTTGTCTAGTGTAGCCTATAATAACAAAGGCATGAATTCCTTGTGGAAAAGATTCATAAGGTATTATAGGAAGGTCACTATCTATATTTTCTATATCTCTATCTTTGTAGTTATTGAGGCTCCACCAACCATCATGTATGGATGCTGAAACATATAAAGCACCCACTTCACAAAGTGCTGCTTGTATGTCAGATATGGAGTCTTTGTTAACACGGTAGTATGCACCAAGAGGTTTCTCTACAGAGTCTATGTCCCAGCCATCTTTAGGTTCCTCTTGCTCAAACTCCCAATAGCTTTTAGCACATACACCATGTTTGTGCCAACCCTTCATGGCTCCACGACAGCTAGAACCCTCATAATCTTCACCATTCCACTCATCGTAAATACGTGCAAGGTTAAAGAGCATTTTAGGGCTTACTATTTCGGTAGAGTGTGGAGTACTTTTACTATTGTTTTGTTTTTTCCATAAAAGATAGTTAATAACAGAAGCTAAAGCATAACCACTACAAGCACCATTATCTCCTTGGTCTAGTATGAGATTCTCTTCTCTATAGCATTTTAAAATACGATTAATATAGTTGGTGTCAGGGTAAATAGCACTTAAAGATTTTAGAACAGGTTGATAAACTCTATCACGTAAATCGAGTCTATCTTGTCGTACGTCTAGGAGTCTTTTCTTATAAGATGTTTTACCCATAAACTCTACTCATAAATCTGAAATGGCTTCTGTTTGTCGAAGTC
>JALUKQ010000021.1:0-1354 GCA_027056485.1 Campylobacteraceae bacterium
GATAGATACTGAAACTCCTTATACACTCATTATAGAGATTCAAGAGATACGAAAAGGAAACTCTTTTGCCAAACTTTTACAGACTGTTTATGGTGAAAATGAAGAGTATTTAAAGAGTGAGCTTGAAACTAAAATAAAACTTATGGAGACAAAACTAAAATTACAAAAGAATGAGTCTAATGAGCAATAAACAACCTAAAATTCACCATTATAAAAAATCATTCCTACTCTTTTGGCATATTCTATTAGGAGGAGCATTTATATACTATACTGCTATATTAATAGATGGCTACACAAGAAACATAACACAAGGAACTATTCTCACCCTTATCATCACCATATCCTACTTTTATCTGTTATACTTTAGTGCAAAACTCTTTAATAAACAGCAGATAGGTGCTGCTTACTTTTTAACTATTACAGGTTTTTTGGTAGGCGTATTTGTTCAGATGCTGACTTGCACCAATAGCATAGCCCCTATTATGATGCACTAACGACCATGCTCATTCACCTCATTTTCGACCTACTAGCCTACGCAGTAGGAACCCTCTTAGCTGTCAAAGTTTTCAAAAGTAAAACACAACTCATCAAAAATGAAAATGTACGTTATGGCTACTATACCACGGTTATAGTTGGTGCATTTTTTGGAGCATTTATAGTAGGCTCTATCAATACATATATTTCGTTAGAATCAAACTCTATCATTATCGGAAAATCCATACTCGGAGCCATTATAGGTGGAACGATAGCAGTAGAGATATTTAAAAAAATCATGAACATAAAAGGCTCAACAGGAGCCTATTTTGTTCCCTCTTTGGTACTGGGTATTGCCATTGGTCGTGTAGGTTGTTTTCTCTCTGGACTTGACGACTACACCTATGGCATAGAGACAAACTCTATATTTGGTTACAACTTTGGAGATGGACTGCTCCGTCACCCTGTTCAACTATATGAGTCTTTTACTATGTTTCTCTTTTTTCTCTATGTTGTTTACCTCTATTTTAAAAACAGAGACTACTTTGAAAAGTACATCTTCTATCAATTCATTCTGCTCTATGCTACACAACGCTTTATATGGGAATTTCTAAAACCTTATGAAACCATTGCTTTTGGTCTCAATATCTTTCAGTTTTTCTGTTTGGGGCTTATGGTATACTCAATATATCACTTACAAAAAACTTCAAAGGGAAATTTATGAAAAAGATATTTCTTTCCATTACAACTCTAGCCATGCTTATCTTCCTTTCACTGGGTTGTGTCACCAAACAAGTTTGGACAGACAAAGTAAAAGCAGACCCTTATCAAGAACGTATTATCTCATTTTATAATAACCCTGAAGAGGGAAAAATTATCT
>JALUKQ010000021.1:1364-15856 GCA_027056485.1 Campylobacteraceae bacterium
AAAAACGTTTAAATTTAAAAGAAAATCATATAGGAATTTATGCTTCTACAGATAGATTCCAAAAAGAAGAAGTATCTGCAAACATTAGTTTTGAATTTAAAAAAGAGGACTTAACCCAAGAACAAAAAAGTTGGCTAGAGCAACATAACAAAGAACTTATTAAGATACCCAATCCCATAGAAAAAAATCCCAATGACAATAGACCAGTTGTATATGAAGCTAACCAAACACAAATAGAGAGCTATATTGTAAACTACCAACTATCAGGAAAACGCTACCAAGCAACTCCTCAAGTAAATAGTCAAGTTGTTAAACTAAAAAACCCTATAAATATTGAAGTGATAGAGTATAAAACAGAGAAAAAAAGTATGCTCTATAAAATTGCTATGACTCCACTAAGTGTCACAGCTGATGCAGGGCTTGTTATAATTGGTGCAGGGGCTGCTGTAATCTTTCTTCCTATTGCCTTGATTGGCATGGAGTATCAAGCTATAACTAAATAAAAGGAAAATGTTATGAAAAAAATATTTATCAGTATTACAATTCTAAGTATACTTATCTTTAGCTCACTAGGGTGTGTCACCAAACAGATGTGGGATAAAAGAAGACCCGGCTACTCTAATAATCCCTACACCGATACAATTATCTCTTTTTATATTAATAAAAACTCTTCTCAAATAGCATTTATAGGAGAAAAATATCACTATATTTTAAATGACCATCGTCAAGAGTTTTCTCAACTTATGGAAGTTAAAGATTTTTTAAACTTAAGTCAAAAAAATCTAAAAATCCACACTCAAACTTTTGAAAAGCGTCCACAACTTCATACACATATTGATGTGAAATTTGATAAAAACTCAGTAACTAAAAAACAAATTTCATGGTTAAGAAGCCATAAATTTACACCCGTATTATTGCCACCAAAAGAAGGAGACCTTGTTAGGTTTAACGCTCATCCAACAGATGATGAAATACTTGCCTACAGTAGAGAATTTAACTTAGAAGGAAAACGCTACTTTGCAAACTCCAAAGTTAATAATAAATTGCAAAAGCTTAATAGACCTCTAACATTGAAAATAGACGAATCAGTTCAAGATAGAGAACCTACAGCACTAGAAGAAGCAGTTAAAGTTCCTTTAAAAATTTCAGCAACTCCATTTACACTAGCAGCTGATGCAGTAATGCTTTTAGGCTTTACATTTGTCTCTTTTTTATAAAGCTAAAAAATAAGGAATTTCCATGGCACACTACTCAAAAAAATACGACCTATACCTAACAGCCACCCAAAGCTTTTGTCACTTATGTAATGACCTAAAGCATCTCATAGATACCCACATTGTCACCAAAGAAAATGAAGTTTTTTTACGAAAATTCTGCCCTAAGTGTGGCGAGTCTATGGTAAAAATTTCTACGGATTATGAGTACTATAAAAAATGTGAAGATTATCTCAAACAACCTGACCTACCTGAAAAACCTCTGACGAAGGTTTTGAAAGGTTGTCCTTTTGACTGTGGGGTTTGCCCTCAGCACCAAAACCACCCCTGTTTGGCACTCTTTAACATTACTGATGAATGTAATATGAAGTGTAACATCTGTTACTACTCTGCCGAACCAGGGCTTGGAAACTACCGAAGCATGGAGGACATAGAACAGATGTTAGCCACACTCTTAGAGACCGAGTCTGAACCTGACCTCATACAAGTAACAGGTGGTGAACCCACCACGCATCCTCAAATTGTAGAGATACTCCAATACCTTAAAAAATCACCCGTACGCCACCTTATGCTCAACACCAACGGCATAAAAATAGCCGAAGAAGAAGCGTTTGTAAAAGCCCTTAAAAAGCTAGGAGGAGGCTTTGAGGTCTACCTACAGTTTGACTCACTAAATCCAGATGTTTTAAAAGATTTACGAGCAAGAGACATGGTAGAGATTCGCCTAAAAGCTTTAGAGATGTTAGAGAAGTACAACATCTCTACCAGTTTGGTTGTGGTGGTAAAAAAAGGTCTAAATGAACATGAAATTCCAGATATTATTAAATTTTCAAGAACCTACAGATGTATAAGAGGAATTGTATTTCAACCTGTAGAAGAGGCAGGACGCATCAATGCAGAGGGTGACTTTAAAATCACGCTTTCAGAGATTAGAAAGATTATTATAGAAGATGAAGGCAACCCCTTTACAGCTGATGATATGATTCCCCTACCATGTGACCCACACAAAATAGGTGTAGGCTATGCAGCTAAAACCATGGGTGTTGATGAAGAGGGAAACCCTTTTGCACAGCTTATGCCAGTGACTGGTCAACTCCCCAAAGAACTCATTACCGAGCATAGAGGAACAGTAACCTTTGAGAAAGACAAAGAGTTTGTAAAAGCTGTTATAGATACTGTTAGTCTAGACACTGCCATGGGCGAGAGCATTTTAAGCGAAAAGATAAAACAGAAACTCTTCTGCTGTTGGCCCGACTTTTTAGCTCCTGCTGATATGGGTTATGAAAATGTGTACCGTTTGGTTATTTCAGAGTTTTCGGACATTGTAAATTTTGATGCTATAAACATTAAAAGAGAGTGTAACTTTATGATAGAGCCTACACGGATTATCCCTTTTAGTACTTATAATATGGGTATTCCATTTTCACAAACTAAGGTGGAGAAGTTTAAGAGTTAAGGGCTTCACCCCTAGCCTGAATACCCCTCAACCTCACTCTTCAACTTTACCTCATAATCATCTCTTAAAACATACTCTCTAAACAGTGGCAACATAAACCCATAAACACCCTCTTCATCTCGTTCTATGGTGTAGCTCACTTTTAGTCGTGCCAATGAGTTTTCTATCTTACTCATTTCTACATTTAAGCCCAATTTTTTTAATGTTTCAAGTAAAACTTTAAGCCTAAAACTCCCTTGTTCTACCATACTGTAGACAATAATTTTGTCTAGTTTAGAGGCTTCTTTATCTTCATCAAGGTTTTTCCATGACTCAAAAAGTTCATAAACTTTTTTTGCCTTTATTGCCTCATGAACATCTTCTAAGCTAACTACCCTCTTCTCTTTACCCAAGCTCATGATGATGTTATTACAAATAATGGCTATAAGGTTAGGTCGTTGCCCTGTTCGCTCTACTATCTCATTGATTGCATCTAAACTCTCAAAGCTTAGTCCTAGTTGTTCCATGGGTTGGGTTATCATCTCTCTACATGCCTCAACGTCTAATGCTCCTAACTCTATGGCTTCTCCAAAGTTTTTCAAAGGAGATTGGTTGTCAAACATGGTGTAGAAATAGAGTTCCCAATACCCAGCCAAAATGAAGTTACAATTTCCCTCTTCACTCAGCTTTCTAAAACTGTCCAAGACCTTGTAGCCACTCTCTTTTTCATTTTTTATAAAAGGGTCAACTTCATCTAACAAAAAGAGTACTTTTTCATTTAAAGTAGAAATGTAAGCAACCAACTCTTCTAATGTACTTACCTTAACACCCAAAGCACGGCTCATTGCCCTTAGTAAATTTCCTTTTCCTACTGAAATGTAATGTACCTTCTCTTGGTTTTTCAGATACTCACGCTCTATGGCTTTCAGCAGTGATGATTTTCCTATTTGCCGTGAACCAATGACAATGTAATTGTTGTTCCCACGTCCTACCATATGGCTGATGATTTCACGACGACCAAAGAACATTGACGAATTGCTCTCACCTCCTCCAAGGTTATAAGGAGATATCTGGGTCAATGCCAACTGTTCAGCAAAACTATCAGCCAAGACCTTTGCCCCATCTTCTGCTAAGAGTAATTTAGTCAGTGTTTCAGGCTGAACTCTCACAAACTTCTCATGACCTTTTTCATTGGCTATTTTAGCTTGTAGTGCAGAGTTGACACTAAGTATAAAGAAGATATTTTTAGTATATTGAGGTATCTCTTTTATCTCACTCATCATGTCAGCCACACTCTCTTTGTTATTCATAAACAGTATGAACTGTTGAACATTTAGAGGAAACTCATCGTTAAGTTTTAACATGTAGCTTTGTGGTCTTAGTTTGCTTACTTCTGCAAAAACACGTTTAGCAAAGAGCCTAGCTTTCTCTTCTTGATTTAGCATTTCAAATGTTATGGCATTTTCATAACGTTCTTCAGTTATGGAGTTTTCAGAGAGGATGTTTTTAAATCGGTCTACTTTGTTAAGTCGCTCTTTTGCTTCTTTTAATTCTTCTATGTTTAGGGTTAGTAGTTCTTTTGGATTTTCTGATAGTTTTACTACCAATGGGTTTTTATAGCGTTTGTAGAACCAAATAATAGTAACTCCTATAAGTACTATCCAAGCTAATAACACATATATATGCCAAGTCCATTTATTTAACTCTATAGCTATATTATCTATCTGCCAAACATAAGCAGGAGCTACTTTTGTACCTGATGGGTTTTTAAGTATCTCCTCTTCATTGGCAATAGAGATACGCAGAGAAGCAGTAGTATTTTTGTCAAATTTAAAACCTTTTATTATAGCAAAAGGAACAGGGAGTGGGTCACTATTTGGTTTTAGGTTCACTATAGTTTGTGTGCTGTTGTTATCAAAAGCCGAAAAGAGTCTAACCTCGGCTTTCTCTATTGGTTCATTACCACCGTTTTTTAAGTTTATATTTAAAGTTTCTCCATCTTCTGAAACCTTGGCACTCTCTACCTCTACCGAAGCAAAACGGACTGAAATCGGAATAGAAGTATTAAATTCACTTCCATTTCCTGTTACAATGCGTAGTTTAAGTTCTTCTTGGTTTAATGGCTTTGGGTTTACTCTTGCTAAATTAGCATAGACTTTAAGATGAAGTATTTTTTCTTCTCCTTTTTTAATGACGCTTAGTATATTTTGCTCTATGGTAAAAACATTGCTATCAGTATAAGCTTGAATGGCGTAGCTTGTTTGCCCTTGGTTTTTTATGCTTATATTTAAGTCTAGGCTTGTTCCATTTAGCATGGTTTTATTTTTTAATGGTTGGATTTTTAAATTATCTTTTTTTGATAAATTATAATCCGATAGAAAGGCAGGTTTAAAAGTATAAGCACTGTTGTTTCCCTCTTTATATAGTTCTCTTTTTTTTAGCAAAAATGTTCCGTCATCTCCTCGGTAAAATAGTGGAGGTGAAGCTTTGAAGTCTATACTTTGCCAACAACCATGATTACCTCCCAATAACTCTTTTAGTAGTTTTCCACTCTCTCTTTCCCATATTCTTACTCTACTACCTGCTGAATTAATAATATATTTGGCATCTTGGCTTATGGCAACAGAGTTTATATAGTCTCTATGTCCCTCTAAGCTTTTGAGTAGTTTTCCACTCTCTCTTTCCCATATCTTTACACTATTATCCCATGAACCCGACACAATGTATTTACCATCTTGGCTTATGGTGACAGAGCTTACAATGCCTGTATGCCCATCTAAGGTTTTTAGTAATTTTCCACTCTCTTTCTCCCATATCTTCACACTCTTATCAAGTGAACCCGACACAATATATTTTCCATCTTGGCTTATAGCAACAGAAGTTATAGGGCGAGTATGGCCCTCTATGGTTTTAAGCAATTTTCCACTCTCTCGCTCCCATATCTTTACGCTACCATCATCTGAACCCGACACGATATATTTGGTATCTTGGCTTATAACGATTGAGTTTACAGAGTCTCTATGCCCATCTAAGGTTTTGAGCAGTTTTTCACTCTCTCTATCCCATATTTTTACACTCTTATCATCTGAGCCCGACATGATGTATTTAGTATCTTGACTTATGGTAACTGAATTTATCCAGTTTGTATGCCCCTCTAAAGTTTTGAGCAACTTTCCACTCTCTCGCTCCCATATCTTTATGCTATTATCACTTGAACCCGACACGATATATTTGGCATCTTGGCTTATGGCAACAGAAAATACAGACTCGGTATGCCCTTCTAAGATTTTGAGCAACCTTCCACTCTCTCTTTCCCATATCTTTATACTATTATCTGCTGAACCCGACACGATGTATTTAGCATCTTGGCTTATGACAACTGAGCTTACAATGCTTGATTTATCTATATAAAAGTTTTCTTCATAAGTTTTTTCATCAAAAACCTCTCCCTTTTCTACAAGTGGGGACAAAGCAGGTATAACTTTTGCAGAGAGTAGGGTTTGGAGAGTTAGGGTTATGAATATAAATAGCATTCGTAGGGTGTTGTGCCTCACAACAGCGTCTAATGAAAACTTGGTTTTTTTATACATCATCATTAACAGCCTAAAAATCTTTTTCCAAGTTTCACTATAAATGAAGACCTCCAAACAAACTTACCTTTTTCTTCGACGATAAGATTGTCCCAATAGAGCTTGTAAAGCAATTCATCATCACTATAAGGATGAGCATTTCCAAGGCTCTCTTTGAAAAGCAACTCACACAAGTTCTCTTTTTTATAGAGCCTAAAAAGGTCACTTTTCCATGTAGATTCATCTATAAAAGCTTTTGCTTCCTCTTCATTTCTGACTCCTGCTTTAAAACAGTGTTCAGTCAACTTTGCATAACCACCAGTAACCCCAAGAACCTCATGGTGTATCTGCTTAGTTACATAATCAAACTTAGTCTGCCACTCTTCAAACGATGGAGGAGGAATCATCTTTTCATCAAAATAGTTAAAGTAAGAGTGGACACCGTTATTATATTTGAGTTCTATTAGCTTTTTACCCCCAAAAAGAACCAAGTTAAACTCTCTACTGTACTCTAGTTGAAAATTTCTAAGCGTCTCAGCAAAACTGTTTCGTACCCCATCTTGCAAACGCTCAAAACCGATAATGAGAATAAAAAGCTTTAATCCCTGTTTGTCTGCTTTACTAAAAGCCTCTATCATCCCATCTTCAAAGTCAAAACAGTCTTTAACCTCATTTGTAAAATTTAGCCTCTTAGCCAATCGAGAAAAAAACTCATTGCTCTCTTCTAAGTTTCCATAACGTCCACAGTTTATCTCCATAACATGCGAAGCTTGAAAAATCTCTATGGCTTCACCACGTATGGTCTCAATGTAGTCAGCATGGTTGTAACTGTCCGTTGAAAAAAGTAAAAGAGGGTTATTGTCTAAAGCCTCAAATACTTCATGTATAAAGTTAGATTTATCTTCTGATGGTTGTAAAAATAGTTTTTCAGGAAGCTCTTTCCATATCTCTTTTAGGTAACTTATAGGTATGGCATAGGCTTGTTTTCCACTACTCTTTCTGTCTGTAGCAACAGCTATAACCTGCCCCAACTTTTCACAAATTACAGCTGAGCCACTGTTCCCTTTTTCGATGCTATCTTCACTATTTATACGTAACTTATATGAGTCAAATATTCGCTTATCACTTTGTATCTCTGTAACAGCAACAACCGTTCCCATTACACTTTCAGCAATATAATTTGCTTTTTTATGTCTCTTCCAACCCTTCAAAGTAACAGCTGTATCTTTCTCCCTTAAATCCAAAGACAAAGGTAAAACTTCTACATTGACCAAACCTTTTACATAAATAACAGCTAAGTCTATGTCATCACTTGAACCCTTATGTAAAAGTTCTGCTTTTTCTCCATTGACCTCTAAGTTCTCTTCTCCACACTCTTCCACCACATGCGTACAAGTTACCAAAAATGCACCATCTGTATCGGTAGCCACACAAAAACCTGTACCCATACTCTTTACTTCACTACTTTTGATTAAAAATGTAGAATTTAAATCTGTTTGACTCATTGGCTACCTACTCCATGGTATTAAATGTATAATTATATTTATTCTATAATAATCTATATTATACAGGTGTTAAATAAATTTTATAAAAATATATTAAATTTATTCCAAAGAAAAATAGTCGTATACTTATAGCATGTATTATTAAAAAAGGATACATCATGCCAAATAGTAATAGAGCGATTAAGGAATTTATACGAACTGCTATAGAACATCATGTTTGTGATGTGGAACACTCCGATTATAAAAAACTGCTATCTCTTATAGATAGAGAACTTCTTTTAGAACTCTCTGCATATCTTGAGAACTATCAAAAGAAAAAATTTTATGAGAGCATGAAAGAGCTACTTGAAGACAATGAACTGAGAACAAAGATTCTTCTGCTTATTGAGTCCAAGAAAGAACCCCAAGTAGTAACAAAAGGCATAAGCCTAAATGATGATACCAAACTCTGTACGGTATTTTATGGAACCAACAGAGAGATGAATGACAAAGAGAACTTAGGTCTTGGCTATGGGGACAAACGTGCCGACAAAATATACCTAGGAACCTGTGAAGTTAGAGTGCCAGAGTCTCGCAAAAAAGGTGAGACTAAAGGTTCATGGTGGGACAAAATAATTAAGTTTGATAGCTCTCATGGGGACTTAGAGCTAAAAACCATCTCACTTTATGATGAAGAGGGGTTTTGGTCAACCATTTCAGACCTCTATACTCCCTTAGAAGAGGAGGAAAAACAGGCTATGGTCTTTATACATGGGTATAACACCTCATTTAACGATGCAGCCATACGTGCAGCCCAACTATCTACCGATTTGGAACACTCAGGCTTAACAGCATTTTTCTCTTGGCCCTCAAAAGGTACTCTTTTAGGGTATGTAGCCGATGAAGCCTCCATTCAATACTCTGAAAAGTACATCACTGAGTTTTTAACCAATTTTGTCCAAAAATCTGGAGCAAAACGGGTACATATTATTGCTCATAGTATGGGAAATCGTGGTCTACTAGAAGCAATCCATCGAATCAATAAAAACAATCCAGAGATACAGTTTGGACAAATTATCTTAGCTGCTCCAGATATAGATGCAGATGTATTTGAAGAATTAGCAGATGCATACACAAAACAGTCTGAACAGACAACACTCTATGTCTCTCCAGCAGACAAAGCAGTAGGTGCTTCAAAATGGATTCACTCACATGCAAGAGCTGGTTTTACACCTCCTATCTCAGTCGTACCTGCAATAGACACCATAGAGGTAGAGACAGAGGTAGACCTACTACAACTAGGTCACGGCTACTTTGCAGAACATGCTTCACTCTTAGGTGACATAGACAAACTTATAGCCTTTAATCTACATGCCTGTGACAGAGATGAACTTTCAGAAGATAGAACAGATTGTGAGCAGACTTATTACAAACTCAAAGGCTAAGGGATTAAAAATCCCCAGCCATAGCAGAACGAACTAAATGAATATCATCATTGAAGTTGGTCAAAGCTGCAAGTAGTGAGTAACGCCAACCCTCTAGCTTTTCAATATCGCTATTGCCTTTGTCTACAAGACGTTTTTTATAACTCTCTATCGCCTCTCTTATGGCAGAGTTGTTAAAGTTACTTAGGTTTATATATAAAAAAGAGAAGTTTTTAGCTCCATTCATGACATTACGTGCTGTAGTAATAATATAAGGTCCCTCTTGGTCAAAACGAACATCAGGATACTGTTCTTGAAAGAAGTCTAATACTTCATAAGAGAGCTTATAGTTGTAGTTCTCAACCGTTACCCTATTCTCATCTTCACCCTTTTTAAAAAGTACAAAATGGTTATCAGTTCGAGGAAAAGGAGATGATTTTCTAACTACATTGCTCTTATTAATTTTTCTTAGCTCTTGTATCTGCTCTAAGACTTGAACATAACGCTTATAAATCGCCGTATTTTTACTACTATGCCCTGACAAATTTTTTGGAAAGAGAACATAACTTAGTGTATACGCTAACTTATTTAAATCATCCTCTTTATTTATAACCGTATAGACATGGGAACGAACATTTATATCTTTTTGCTCCTCTTTATCACCTATGGAAACTTTAGTGATTTTATCATTACCAGTTGAAACAGGAGGAGCTGGTGCAGGAGAATCTGTTGCCACCATGGTAGACATACCAAAATTGTCTTTCTTTTTTGTTTTCAGATTTCCTAAAACAACATAGGACAATAGAATCAACAACAACCCTGCAAGGGCTAAAAGTACCTTTTTCATCACATCTCCTTTCTAAATTTATCGCTTAGATACATATATAACTTAGACAAAACAAAGGCTACAAACATAAATGCAAACACTGTATCTTTTAACTCTAAGTTAGGAAAAAGCAGTTTTGAGCCTAGCACCATAAGTATCATTAGCACGACAAATGGAACAGTTACCACCTTAAAACTCTTATAGATTTTCTTAAAAATCCCCAATGAGAAAGGAGCATCAGCATAAACCTCTTTACTCTTCTCTTTACTCATCGTTATATTAACACAAAGCTCACCAATAGGAATAACATAGGTAATGTTCTTAGCAGAGCTTATCGCCTTAGTCACCCCACAAATAGCCCCATCTAAAAAGACAGGTGAACCACTTAAGCCGTGAGTTAAATGGTTCTGAAGCTCATAGGTATTTTCTCTATTTATATAACCACTTACATGGTTTTCATAACTCTTTTGAGAACTCTCACCATCATAAAAACCACGTACATTTACGCTGTCTCCCTCATTTAAAGTATCGGTAAATGTTACAGCATCTATCTCAAATGCTTTTTTAACCTTTAAGACCACCATATCACGTTTACACTCTATAACTTTAACTACAGGAGATATACCACCATCGGGCATATTGGTCAAAAAGATGTTAGGGTAAGTCTCATTGTCATGGTTTTTAACCACATGTTTCGCTGTGACTAAAGTATGATTGTCTATAAAAAAAGCCGTCCCATTAAAGTGACCATCTTTATAGGGGTCACCTATCCAAACTCTTACAATGTTTTTCATTTTACACCTCCCTTTTAACACGTCTATTACAATACTTTAACGAGTTTTTGCTTTAACTAGAGCCAATACCACTTAATCAACCTAATCCAATTCTCATAATCTATAGAAAAATCCAACTTCTCATACATCTCAAAGGTCTCTTTAAACGGTCGCTTTTGAGAAGGGAAATAGATAGAAACCCCATTGGCATCTCTCATACGATGACCTAAAGTGTGGTTGGCGATTATCATCTGCTCTATTGAGAGCAACAGCTTATTGGCATAAGGTTCTAAAGCTTCCAATTTCAAACGGCTCTTTACTTTTTTGATGAAATCAACTAAATCTATATAGTCACTCTGCCCAAACATTTGAGAGCTTAAAAAGGTGTATTTTAAATCTTTTTTACATGCTATATTCTCACGTAAAACCTTTGCAAAAGCGTCTAAATCTTTAGCTACCTCTTCTAAATGTTCCATCTTAAAAGCCGATTGGGTTACGTCATAGCTTTCACGTTCATAGTAATCAGCATAAAACTGCACCAACGATTCACCCATGTTATGAGAATTTTCCTCAGAATTTAACTTTTCTAATATACGAGGATAATCCCACCCTGTAGGAGGTTCAATATATTGAGAACCTACAAAAACATCACTTTGCTTACGAAGCTGATAGGCAACCTCAAACATCCCCATTAGACAGGCATCAAAGCCCAAAACATCTATTTTGACATCTACATCTAAAGCCTTTTGTAGCTCTATGTTGTCTAAAAAATCTTGAGCCGAGTCATCAAAAGAGATGGCTATCTCTTCTATCTCCTCTTTAGGAACAAAGTAAAGCTCTCGTTTTCTATCGTAAATATTAGCATCATCCACCCCCGAACCATGAGACCAAATCACCACCATAAGTTTGTCAGATGGGTAAGCCTTGGCTGACTCTTCTATAAAGCTCTTCAAAACAGCAGGGTCACCAGCATTGGTCTCACCCAAACGCTTTATCTCGGTGAGTTCCCCATCTTTTATAAGGTAACGAATAGTCTCCTCCGTATCCACAAACTCCCAACGGTCAAGCTGTACTATAACGGTTATGTCACTGTTAAAGGAGCCTCTACGCAAACTCTCTAGGTCTTGCATGGCTGAATCGTTTAGGTTGTTGTCTGCTGATAGGTAGATTAGTAGGGTTAGAGTCATGGGGTTTCCTTTCTAGTGGTTTTGTTTTTTACGTAACCATTCAATTTTCTTTAACGATTGTTCAGCCCAAACAACTCCTCTAAATCCTTTTAAAATCTCTTCTGCTTCATTAAGATTTTCTATATCATTATTTAATTGATAAAAGTTTATCAAACTATTTGCAAGATAAAGCCCATAAACCTTGGGATTGTTTTTAGCTAACGCTCTATAAAGTTTTAACGCTTCACCATATGCCTCTTCTGCCTTTTGCATTTGATTGTTAGCTTTATAAAGAACGGCTAAATTATTGAGTGTACCTGCTACATAAGGGTTATAAACCTTGGGATTGGTTTTGGCTAATGCTCGTTGTTCTATAAGAAGCTTTTCATAGCTAGTTATTGCCTCAGAAAAATAGTTTTGACTTTGTAAAAAATAAGCATAGTCAAATAGTGTATCTACATTGTTGTCATATTTTAGAGCTTGTTTATATGCTTTTTTTGCTTCATCGTATCTATTTTCAATAACAAGCAACTGAGCCTCTAAACGATACTTCTCTGCCATCTCTTTCATGTTCTCTTTAAGTAGTTTTTCTTTCTCATTACTACTATTTTGTAAAAATGCTAATGCTTTTTCAACTCCCTCTTTTTCAAAAATAACGGTTGCCTCTTTTACAATCTTATATTTAGCATTGTCTAGTAACTCTTTTAACTTGGCTATCTCTTTGTCTTTCTTAGCTTTCTCCTCATTTGCTTTTTCTAAAAGTGTTATATATTTTATCTTCTCTTCATCATTACGACTGTTTTTTAGTTGCTCTTTAAACTTGGTAATCTTTTCTTTATAAGGTTGTATAATCAATGCTAAAGATTTATCGTTTAATCCTATATTTTGAGTAATCGTAACATTACTGTTTCCATTACCTAGAGTAATATTTTGTCCTGATGAGTTACTCTCTTTAGGTTTTACAGCATCATAAATAAACCCTGTTATAACAGCCATAACAATAACCCCACCAATGGTATTGAGTGCTTGATTTTCCATCTTTTTCAAAAAAGATACTTTTTTTATATCTCGATAGTTCATCTCATCTTCACAAGTCACAAGCGTGGGCATCTCTTCCCAAATCTCTTTAAGATAAGCTATGGGTATGGCATAAGCATCTTTTGCATTTTTGTTTCTATCGGTTGCAATAGCTATAACCGTGTTAGACCCCTCTAAAAGCACAGCTGAACCACTGTAACCTTTTTCAATACGGTCATCCTCTCCAATAGAGAGTTCATAAGTTTTTATGGTTCTGTTTGGGGTGTGAATCTTTGAGACTTTTTTAATGCTTCCTGTTAGTGTCTCAAATTTAAAGCTCTCTCTTTTATGAACTTTAAAACCATTTATCTCAAATAGTAGATTTTTGTTTATGGTGTTGCTACAGAGATTTAAGGCTTCTGTATCGGTAAATCCTTTCACATAGATAACAGCTAAATCAATACTGTCACTAGAGCCTTGGTAGAGAAGCTCTGCTTTTTTACCAGCTACTTCTAAAAAATCCTCTCTACACTCCTCTACTACATGACTACATGTAACTAGGTATGAACCATTACTATCTTTTTTAACTACAAAACCTGTTCCGAAGCTTTGGTTGTCACTGCTTTTTATTAAAAAGGTGGATTTGTCTGATAATCTACTCATGCCTCTACTCCCAATAATTGCATTGTTTATCTTATGATACAAATTTAAATTATACGATTAGCTTAATAATAAGATTTGACGTATGACATGGTCACATATACGTCAACTTAAGGTTTATATACAAAGTTATGTTGGAAACGGCGTAGGTCGGGTTGCCCTCATCCCGACACCAACTGGTATAAATAAACATTTTATCGTTCAAGATATATTTGCCAATTTTTGTTTTGTTGTATCAAGTTTTCAATTTATGCATGTTTATGTCGGGATGAGGGCAACCCGACCTACAGACTGCCATCTTTTTTTAAGAAGTAAGCTTCTACTTTATGTAAATTATGGTTTAGGTTGACGCGTATGTGACATGGTCACACCTAAGTGTAAAATATAGTTAAAATCAATACAAAAACCCAAACAACCAAAGAGGGATTTTCCCTCCAAATCCTATCTCCATATCATCTAAAGCCAAAAAAGAGTTAGGTATATCTTTTATCTGTTTGAAACTTTTGTTTGCTCCTCCCACTTCAACTGTAAACTTTTCCTCTATTAAAAAGTCTCCTTTTTCGACATAATGAACTCTATGTTCACTAGAAAGCATACTCACAAAATAGCTCTCTCTTATGGTTCCTATCTCTTGATTGCTACATAAAGCTGAAAAGAGGTTAGTATTGGCAAGATAGAGTTTGTCAGGTTTTCGTATGGCTTTAAAGCGTTTGGCTTCGTGTGATATGTGGTGAATGAGTTCAGCTTTTCCCAAATACTCTATGTATTTATAAAGCGTCATTTTACTAATACCAACAGTTGATGCTAACTTATCAATAGAGAGTTCTAAGGGCTTAGAGACACAGATGGTCAAGAGTAGTTTTTTAAGTATATCTATCTTGTCAGCTTGAATGTTAAAAAGTCGTCCTAAATCTTTGTAAAGTA
>JALUKQ010000022.1 GCA_027056485.1 Campylobacteraceae bacterium
TTTAATAGAAAAGCATTTACACAAAACTACCTAAAGGCTCTAAGAAAACAGACAGTAAAAGAGTTTAAGACCATCATCATAGATGATGGTTGTACTGATGGTACTGCTGAGATGATTGAGTCAGAATTCCCTGAAGTAATTTTACTAAGAGAAAAAGGTGACTTATGGTGGACAGCTGCTACAAATATAGGTGTAAAGTATGCATTAAAACAAGATGATGTAAATTATATTATGACTCTTAATGATGACACCCTTCCTCAAGAAGACTTTATTGAACAGATGCTTATATCTGCTAAAAATAATCCAAATGCACTATTTGGTGCTTTTACCATTGATGCAGATACAGGGAAACCTCTATTTGGAGGTAAAAATATGGATTGGAGTAGATGTGCTATAAGAAAACTGATCAAAGAGCCTTTGGAAGAAGAGTATACTGGTTTACATGAAGTAAATGTATTTCCTGGAAGAGGACTCCTTATTCCTAAAAAAGTATTTAGCGATATAGGTTTTTATGATGAGAAGAATTTTCCACAAACTGTAGCAGATGATGACTTTGCATTAAGAGCAACAAACTTTGGATATAAAATCTACTGTAACTATGATGCTAGAATCAAAGAGTATCCTGCTGAAAGTGGAGGAGTAGGCTTACGAAAGGAGAAAAGCTGGAAAAACTACTACCAGCATCTATTTGGGATGAGAGGTGCAGCCAACTTAAAATGGTTTAGTATTTTTGTTATAAACAATGCACCTAAAAAATATATACTCTCGTGCCTTATAATCGGTAATGGTAGAAGAATAATCGGTTACCTTAGAGACTGGGTAAAAGAGAGTATAAGTAAAAAAGCTTAATTAATATAATGTTGGAATATATATTCCAACATTATTGTCTATATTTTATGCCCCATACTCTTCCATAAATTCTTCAAAGTTACCTTTAAAGTCTATAACAGAACCATCTGAATTTATTTTAATAATTCTATTTGCAAATGCATCAATAAGCTCTCTATCGTGTGATACACAAATCACCCCACCTTTATAGTTATGTAATGCTTCACCTAAAGAGATAATAGCCTCTAAATCCAAGTGGTTATTTGGCTCATCCATTACCAAGAAGTTTGCATCATCCATCATCATTTTAGAAAGCATAACTCTATGTTTCTCTCCACCTGAACATGCACCAACTTCTTTACTCTGCTCTTCACCTGAAAACAACATACGCCCTAAACATTTACGAATTTCATCTATGTGCCATTTTGCATCAAAACCTTGAATCCACTCATAAAGCTTTTCACTACCTACCACTAAATCAGTTGAGTTTTGAGGAAAATATGTAGTAGTAACAGTTTGACCCCAATTAAATGAACCATTATCTGCTTTTATCTTTTCCATAATAATTCCCAAAAGTGTAGATTTACCCACACCATTTCCACCAATGATGGCAATTTTATCTGTAGCTTCAACCTTAAATGAGATATCTGTAAAAACTTCTAAAGAGTCATAAGACTTTCCAAGATTTTTAACTTCTAAGATCTCATTACCTAAGTCTCTATGAGGCTTAAACATAATAGATGGATCACGTCTTGATGAAAGTTGAATCTCTGCTACATCCAATTTATCAAGCTGCTTTTGTCTCGATGTTGCCTGTTTAGCTTTAGATGCATTTGCAGAGAAACGTGCAATAAATTTTTCAAGTTCTTCTTTCTCTTTAGAAGCTTTAGCATGGTCTGTTTGTGCTTGTTTTGCTATAAGGTTTGCAGCGATATACCAATCATCATAGTTACCAGTAAACTCTCTTATATTAGAAAAATCAAGATCTAAAATATGTGTTACAACATTATTTAAAAAGTGTCTATCGTGAGAGATAACCACCATCACACCTTCGTGACGTTTTAACTCACGCTCTAACCATGCGATAGTCTCTATATCTAGTGAGTTAGTAGGCTCATCTAGTAGTAAAATATCTGGTTTCAAGAAAAGTACTTGAGCCAATAAAATCTTTACTTTATCTCCACCAGTAAGTGATGACATTAAGTCCCCATGTACATCAGACGCAAAACCAAGTGCTTCAAGAAGTTTTTCTATCTTAACATCTGACTCATATGTTGGGTCTTCATCTGCACAAATCATCTCAAGCTCACCAAGACGTTCATTGACTTTATCATCTTCAAAGTCACCTGTCATATAAAGCTCTTCTTTCTCTTTTTGAGCATCATAAAGTTTTTTATTTCCATAAAGAACAGCATCCGTTAAAGTGAAATCTTCAAAAGCATAGTGATCTTGTCCTAAAACACCCATTTTAAGACCTGGCTGAATTTGAACTGTACCATCTGTTTGTTCTAGCTGACCTGCTAGAATCTTTAAAAATGTAGATTTCCCTGCTCCATTGGCTCCTATAAGTCCATAACGTTTTCCAGCATCAAGTGTAATGCTTATTTTATCGAAAAGTACTCTTTTACCATACCGTTGTACTATATTTACTGTGCTTAACATTCTATATTTACCTGCTTATCTTAATAATTGTGGCATTTTATCATAATGTTTTAAATGGGAGGTTTTAGATGTAAAGTTTTAGATGAGTTGTTCTAATAAATTTCTATTTGAGAGTAAAAAATACTCTCTAATTATCAAACTAATATACAAAAATATATTATTTTTGTACCGTTTTAGCTGTATTATGCTGAGGTTTAGTTATTACTCCCTTACCTATTGGACTGGTAGTCCCTACACAACCTGCAAAGATTATAGCTAATATTACAATAAATATTATTTTAAACATAAAATATTCCTTTGAAATAAATATAGTCATATCAGACTAAGTTATTATATGTATATACTACTTAAACATTCTGTATTTAAAATATTTATTAATATAAATAAAATAATTATTCTATTTTTCTACATATTTTTTAGCTTATTTTAAGAATGTGTATATTATGTTCACCTTTAAACCTTAATATCTTCACAGAACATTTAAATAGTAACTATTTTCTCCACAACATTTAAACCAAAACCTGCAAGTCCAACAAATTCTGTATCTCTATTGGCTGTAAGAAGTTTAATATTTTGAATACCTAAATCTTTAAGAATCTGAGCTCCCACCCCAAACTCTTTTGCTTGTTCTTTTGAGATGGTCATCGTATCTAAAAAAATACAAACTCCTCCATTTTGTTTAAGATACTCTAATGAAGAGTTCAATAAATTAAATCTTTTTTGATTTAAAATCAAATCAACATCACTTCCTATGTTATGAAATTTAACATTATCTGTCTCATGTGTTTTGTAAAATTGAACTACCTTATGGATACGTCCCAAGTGATCTTTATAAGATATTTGATTCACTTTAGTATTTAAAACCTCAATCTCTTCTTCAGATATACGCTCCACAAGCTGTTCATTTGATAAACGATACTCAACTAAATCAGAAATATAAACTATAGGCATATTATGTTTTTTAGAAAAAATCTCAAGATCATCATGACGTGCCATTGTTCCATCATCTTTAATAATCTCACAAATAACACCTACTGGTGCTAAACCAGCAAGTTTACAAATATCTACAGAACCTTCCGTATGACCTGTACGTACTAAAACTCCTCCATCTTTAGCTATAAGAGGAAATATATGTCCCGGACGAACAAAATCTTCTGCTTTAGTTATAGGATTTGCTAATTTAGAAATACAATCATCACGTTCTGCAGAAGAAATTCCTGTTTCAGCTATAGTAGAGTCAATAGAAACAGTAAATGCTGTCTCATGATTAGAAATATTATTGGTAACCATTGGCATCAAATCTAATCTTTTTGCAAGCTCTTTAGGTAAAGGAGTACATATAAGTCCTCTAGCCTCTTTAGCCATAAAGTTGACCATATCAGGAGTTGAATGTGTAGCAGCGTAAACTAAGTCACCTTCGTTTTCTCTATCCTCATCATCCATCATAATAACCATACGACCTTTTTTTATCTCATTTATTGCTACTTCTACTCGTTTTAAAGCTTCTACTGACATAGTACTTGTTCCTTTTAAATAATTCACGAATTATGCCATAGATATTTTATAGGAAGTTGTTTTAATTCTATTTGGGAGCTGCTTTAAAGATATTTAAATTTTGAAATGTAAGTTTGATTTATAGTAAGAAAAAAAGTGGAGCGGGAAACGAGATTCGAACTCGCGACATCCTGCTTGGAAGGCAGGGGCTCTAGCCACTGAGCTATTCCCGCATACTCACACTTATGGATGGGGTAGAGGGATTCGAACCCCCGAATGTCAGTACCAAAAACTGATGCCTTACCGCTTGGCCATACCCCAATATGATTTAAAATTAAAATTGGTTGCGGGAGGCGGATTTGAACCACCGACCTTCGGGTTATGAGCCCGACGAGCTACCAAACTGCTCTATCCCGCGACATTTAATTGAATTGTATTTTACTAAATATTTATAGAAGTTGGTTGCGGGAGGCGGATTTGAACCACCGACCTTCGGGTTATGAGCCCGACGAGCTACCAAACTGCTCTATCCCGCGTTCGTTAAACGCTATTGGTTTCTATAAATATTTATAACATTTACAGTAGTTAAACTGTGGATGGGGTAGAGGGATTCGAACCCCCGAATGTCAGTACCAAAAACTGATGCCTTACCGCTTGGCCATACCCCAAAAAATGTTACACTTTGTTTGTGTGGACGGCATTATAGGCAAATTAGAAAGTAATGTCAAGGGTTTATACTAACTTTTTACTGTAAACTACAAACATGATAAAATTTATAGATTTATTTTCAGGAATTGGTGGTTTTAGATTGGCTTTTGAGTCTGTTGGTGCAACTTGTGTATTCTCTGCTGACATAGATAAACATGCTTGTGAAACTTACAAAAAGAACTTTGGTGACTATCCTCTTTGTGATGTTTCAAAAGTAAATGCACATGAAATTCCAAATTTTGACATACTATGTGCTGGTTTTCCTTGTCAACCATTTTCATTGGCAGGGGAAAGAAAAGGTTTCGAAGATACAAGGGGCACACTTTTTTTTGATATAGAAAGAATTATAGAAGAGAAAAAGCCAAAAGCATTTATATTAGAAAATGTAAAAGGTCTAGTCAACCATGACAAAGGTCGAACGCTCAAAGTCATTTTAAAAACTCTAAGATCAAAACTAAACTACAATGTTTTTTATAAAATTTTAAACTCTAAAGATTATGCTCTTCCTCAAAATAGAGAACGTATTTATATTGTAGGTTTTAAAGATCATAATATAAAATTTAACTTTCCAAAAAAAATAGATAAAAAAGTAGATTTAGCATCTATAAGAGATAAGAGTTCAATTGAATGTAATATATCAGACATAGCCAAGTCTCACATAGAAAAATACTTGAAACAACATAAGAAATATAAAGAGATTAAAGATAATGAATTGCTCTTAGCTTATGAAATCAGAAAATCAAGATGTGCTTTTCGTTTTGATAACCTCTCCCCTACGCTCACAGCCAAGATGGGAACAGGAGGAAACAACATACCCATTTTTGTAAATGAGATGAGAAAGTTCAGTACAAGAGAGTGTCTTAGAATACAAGGCTTCCCTGAAAACTACAACATAACACCCAACACAGCACAAAGCTACAAACAAATAGGAAACTCCGTCTCCGTACCTGTTATAACCCTATTAGCCAAAGAGATAATAAAAGATCTCTAAAATATCACTAGAAATTCTGTTTAAAACTATATAATAATAAACAGAAAGGCTCAATCATGAAACATGTAATAATTATTGGTGGTGGTTATGGAGGTGTGGCAACACTGAGACGATTGGCTAAAGACAAAAACATAAAGATAACACTTATCGATAAAAATATTTATCATTTTTTACAAACCGAAGGATATGAACTGGTTGCAGGAACTACTCCTTTTGATGAAACCATTGTTAACCTACAAACACTTTGTGGAAGCTACCGAAAACCTATTGAATTTATACAACAAAAAGTAGAAAACATTGATTTTGAAAAAAAAGAGCTCATCTGTGAAGATGAAACTCTTATACATTATGATTATTTAGTCATTGCAGTAGGTAGCATGACCCGTTTTGTAAAATCGGTTCAAGGATTAAGAGAGTGTTCTCATGGGGTTAAAAATCTTAATGGAGCATTTAAAATGAAACAATTTTTTGAAAAAGAGCTCTTTTTACGACTGGAAAGTCCTCAACAAGCACAAATACACTATAGCATGGTCATTGGTGGTGCTGGTCTTTCAGGTGTAGAGATAGCTACTGAGATGCAATACTACTTTAACCGTTATTATAAAAGTAATACCCTTGCATGTAATGTCTTGCATATTCATCTAATCTCAGGTTCAAAAACCATTTTAAAGGGAATGCACTCCTCTGTTATTCAAAAAGCTGAAAAACGTCTACGCCAACTTGGTGTTATTATTCATGCAGGGTCACATATAAAAAGTGTTGAGACTAGCCAAGTATTACTTGAGAATGGAAAAAATATTTCCTTTGATTTTATGATTTTTACAGGAGGTATTGTTCCTACAGGCATTGTTGCTAAACTCGATGTAAAGCGTAATCATTTGGGTCAGATTATAGTAGACACTTCTCTACGTGTACCTTATAAAGAGGGAGTTTTTGCCATAGGTGATGCAGCAGAAATCCGTGATAAAAATAACAAGCTTATCCCAGATACAGCTCAAGTTGCCATTAAGAGTGGTCATACCGTTTCGCATAATATCAAAAGACTTATTCGTCATAAAAAGCCCCATGTCAATCGAATTAAAATTAAAAGCTTAGCCATTGCACTAGGAGGAAGATATGCCATTTTAGATTTAGGTTTTATTCGTATTTATGGATTACTTGCTCATTATATAAAAAAAATAACCGAGAAACTCTATAAATATCCACTTTGGCTACGTTGTCGTTATGGTTTTAAAAAGATTGAGAGTTGTAAGCTTTAAAATACTACACATCATCTGCACATCAGTTGGCTATACTTTAACCATATAATCAATATGGATAGTAAAATCGATCATTATAAAATAAAAATTATTTATCCATATTGGATAAAGGATTCATAATGAAAAATACCCAATGGACAACCTTTGCATCACTCTACTCTCATATAAAATCACTACCTAACAACTCTAATTTTTTAAATCATCTTGTAGCAAAACAGTGGGAAAATTGTTCTACTACTGAATTTATACAAAAAGTTCGTTATCTAACTTTAGCATTTGAAAAACGAGATTGGCAAGGTAAACAGATAGCCCTAGTAATTGCACCTTCTACCCATTGGATAACCATTGACTATGCTCTTATTCTCTCAGGTGCTGTCTGTGTTCCTCTATTTACTAACATCTCTAGTAAAAATTTACGCTTTCAAATTCATGATGCAGATATTCATACTATTTTTGTTGAAAATGAGCAACAGATTAAACTACTAAAAGAGATTAACCCTACTTTAAAATGTATCAATATAAGTGACCCAAAGGTACTAAAAAGCCTCATTATAGAAGGAAAAGTCATAGATGAACAATCTCCATTAAAATTTAAAGAGATTTTAGAAAAGATTCATCCCGATGATACTATCACCATCGTCTACACTTCAGGAACATCAGGTCTTCCAAAAGGAGTAGAGCTGACTCATACCAACCTCATTTCACAAGTTATTGATACGGAAATTAAATACAAATTTAATGCCAAAACAGACAAAGCCCTCAGCTTTCTCCCTTTAGCTCATATCTTTGAGCGTATGGTAATGCACTTCTATCTCTCTACAGGAATGTCTGTCTACTATGCAGATGATGTTAAAAATGTAGGAGATCTTCTACGTGATGTCAAACCTACCCTTATGACCGTAGTTCCTAGACTCTTAGAAAAGGTCTACTTTAAAATGTATACAAAAGCAATGCAAGGTAGTTTTATAAAACGTATTATTGTTAACTATGCATTTTATCGTGCCAATACCAAAGAGCCTACTCATATACCCTTATGGATAGACAAAAAACTGGACTCGTTAGTCTATAGCAAACTACGTGACTCTTTAGGAGGAAATCTCCGTATGATGATTTCAGGAGGAGCAGCCCTCTCATCTGAACTTTATCGTTTCTTTTGGAACATTGGTATTGTTCCTTATCAAGGGTATGGATTAACTGAAGCCAGTCCTGTTATCTGTGCCAATGCTCCCAACGAAAACCAAGTAGGCACTTGTGGTAAGCACTTTGTACATACTGAAGTCAAATTGAATTTAGATGGAGAACTTTTAGCACGAGGTCCAGGTATTATGAAAGGCTATCACAACAATCCCAAAGCGACCCAAGAGACCATTGACAAAGATGGATGGTTACATACAGGTGATCTTGCCACCATTGATAACAATGGATATATAAGCATTACGAGTAGAAAGAAGGAGCTTGCTAAAACCTCTACTGGTGAATATATCTCACTTGAATACATGGAACAAGAGCTTAAAAAAAGTGGCTGGTTTGAGCATTTACTTATTATTGGAGACAAACGACCTTTTGTGGTGACTCTTTTAGTTCTAGATGAAAGTAAACTTCAAAAACATATAGAAAAAGAGCAATATAAAAGTAGAGATGAAGCCATAAAATCAAAAGAGTTAAAAAGAGTCATCCAACGTATTATCAATAAGCTCAATAAAAAACTAAACCATTGGGAAAAAATACGTGATTTTTATATTATAAGAAGAGTATTAACTATTGAGAATGGAGAGCTGACCCCCTCTATGAAACTCTCTCGTATTAATGTTGAAAAGAATTTTAAAAATGAAATAGCCAAACTCTATATAGGTCATATTATTAATAAGATGTAACATATCTTACACAACATCTACATAGTACTACGCTATACTAAATTATAAGTAAATATTAAAATAATCAATAATAGGTAACTCAATTCTATCGGCACATGGTTAACCTTTTTGATGAAAGGATTTACAATGAAACGAATAGCAATAATATCTGGTCTTCGTACCCCCATGGCAAAAGCAGGTGGAAAGTTTAAACACCTCCAAGCTGATGCCTTGGGTTCAAAACTCATACGAGAAGTGATGATGCGTTCACCTTTAGAGTTCGATGAGGTAGATGAGGTTATTATAGGAAATGTAGCACAACCCATTCATGCAGCCAACATTGCACGGGTTATCGCTCTAAGAGCTGGATTTCCCCAAGAAACACCTGCTGTTACGGTACATAGAAACTGTGCATCAGGCATGGAGTCGATTACCACAGCAACAGCAAAAATTCACGCTGGAGAAGGAAATGTTTACCTCTGTGGTGGAGTTGAGTCAATGTCTAATATTCCTTTAGTCTACAGTGAAAAAATGACCTCCTTTTTTGAACAACTATCAAAATCTAAAACAGCACTGGACAAAGTACGTACACTCTTTGGCTTTCGACCCACCTTTCTAAAACCTATTATTGGTCTTATGTCAGGACTTACAGACCCTGTTTCAGGGCTGCTTATGGGTTCAACAGCTGAAGTATTGGCAACCGATTTTGGTATCAGCCGAAAAGAACAAGACCTTTTTTCCTTAGAGAGTCATCAAAAAGCTTTTAAAGCCCAAACATCAGGTCGTTTTGCAGAAGAGAGCATGAGCTTTGTTTATGATGAACTGCAAGGAAAAGTTTTAAAGATAGATGATGGTATTCGTAAAACTCAAAGCCTTGACAAATTGGCAAAACTTCGACCTTTTTTTGACAAAAAAAATGGAACCGTCACAGCAGCCAACTCGTCACAAATCACCGATGCAGCAGCAGCATTGTTGGTCATGAGTGAAGAGGAAGCAAAAAAACGAGGTTTAACCCCATTGGGTTACTTAAGTGAATATGCCTATACGGGTCTAGAACCAAAACGAATGGGCTTAGGACCTGTATTTGCTACGCATGAACTTTTCAAAAAAACTGGCTTAAGTATGAAAGATATTGACCTCATAGAGATAAACGAAGCCTTTGCAGCTCAAGTGATTGCATGTGTGAAAGCCTTTGAATCTAAAGAGTTTGCAAAAGCCCACTTTGACTCTGACACTATAGTAGGAAAAATTGACCCTAAAATATTAAATGTCAACGGTGGGGCTATTGCCTTGGGACACCCTGTAGGCATGACAGGAACACGACTGGTACTCACACTTCTACATGAACTAAGAAACCGTGGGAAACAGAGAGCCTTGGCTACACTATGTATTGGTGGTGGTCAAGGTGCAGCACTTCTTTTGGAGGTAGCATAATGAACTATTTTACATTTAACACAGACCACCAACATATAGGAACACTTATCTTTGATACTCCCAACTCAAATGTTAATGTTTTTCTACAAAAGCTCTTAGCGAGTTGGCTGATTTCATAGAGAAAATAGCCAAAGAAAAGAGTCTTAAAGCTCTTTTTATAGAGAGTGCTAAAGCAGATATTTTTATTGCAGGAGCAGATATTAATGAAATAAAAAATGCCAATACCTCAGAACAGATTAAAGCATTTGTTAAACAAGGTCAAGAGATTTTTAATCAGATTGAGTCACTTCCCTTCCCTACCATTGCCATGATAGATGGTGCTTGTTTGGGTGGAGGTCTAGAACTGGCACTTGCTTGTACCTATAGGGTAGCCACTAATCACCCTCATACACGTATAGGTCTACCCGAAGTAAATTTGGGTATTTTACCAGGATTTGGAGGAACACAACGTCTCTATCCTTTAGTTGGTTATGCCAAAGCAATCGAACTGATTGTTGCAGGAAAACAGCTCAAAGGTGAAAAAGCTCTTAAACTAGGATTGGTTGATACCTCTGTTCCTCAAGGATACTTAGCATTTAAAAAAGAGGAGTTTATTCAAGAGATTTTATCAGAAACACTACATGATAAAATAGCCTCCAAAAGAAAAGGCTTACGCTGGTATGAGAAGTTTTCACCTATACGAACACTCATTACCTATATGGCAAAAAAGAGTGTTCTTAAAAAAACCCATGGTCATTACCCTGCACCAATCTCTGTCATAGATGTCATGCAAAAAAGCTTTGGAAAAACACGTGATGAAGGTCTACTCATGGAAAGAGAAGCCATTACCAAACTGGCACTTACACCTATCTCTAAAAACCTTATTGAGCTCTTTTTCATTTCAGAAGAACTTAAACATGAATCTTTTTCATCAGGAGAAGCCAAAGTAATTAAACAGGGTTCTGTTGTAGGAACAGGAGCCATGGGAAGTGGTATCGCTTGGGCATTGAACAACCAAGATATAGATGTTCGTCTTAAAGTAAGAAGTGCTAAAAGTGCAGGAGAAGCCTTTGCCAAGATACGAAAAATTTATGAAGGAATAAAAAAACGACGACGTTTAACCGAACGAGAAGTGGCACTAAAAATGGATAAGGTTACCTTTGCTACTGATTATACTGGATTTGAAAAGACAGACTTTTTACTTGAAGCTGTCAATGAAGATAAAGTACTTAAACAAAAAGTTTATAGTGAATTTGAAAGCGTACTAAGTCCAAATGCTATTATGGCTTCAAACACCTCATCTATCTCTATTAGTAGTTTAGCTGAAGGACTAAAACACCCTGAACGCTTTGTAGGTATGCACTTCTTTAATCCTGTTAACCGTATGCCTTTGGTTGAGATTATAGCAGGGGAAGCAACCAGTGAAGATACCATTGCCACAGTAGTTTCCCTAAGTAAAAAAATGGGGAAAACTCCCATAAAAGTTAAGGAGTCAGCAGGATTCTTAGTCAACCGAATTTTACTTCCTTACCTTGGAGAAGCTACCCTAATGTTTGCAGAAGGAGCATCAGTTGAACAAATAGACAAAACACTGTTTGAGTTTGGTATGCCAATGGGGCCTCTAACCTTAGTCGATACGGTAGGGGTTGATGTAGGAGAGAAAGTCTCCAACATTTTACATGAAGCTTATGGAGAACGAATGCCTACTTCTCCTATATTAACTCAAATGATAGAAAATGGTTGGTTAGGTAAAAAAAGTGGTCTTGGTTTTTATGACCATCAAAATAAAAAACCAACTGTAAATCCTGAGATTATAAATCTCCAAAATAGACAAGAAGAGAATGCAGAAGAAAAGCTAGATAAAAATATTATTTTAGACAGAGCCATCTTAATGATGATAAATGAAGCTTCACGTTCTCTTGAAGAGGGAGTTGTGGACAATGCACGATACCTAGACATGGCAATGGTTATGGGTACAGGTTTCCCTGCCTTTAGAGGTGGACTAATGAGATATGCCGATGCAAGAAGCATTGCTAATGTTGTAGGGCGACTAGAAGAGTTACAAGCCCTATATGGAGAGCGATTTAAACCATCTGACATACTAGTAGAGATGGATAAAAAAGGTAAAAAATTTTATGATGGAGGTGTGATATGAGTCTATTAAAAAATCTAAGAATTAAACTACTAACCAAACCTATTTTTTCAATGATTTTAGCAAAAGGTCTACTTCCTTCTATATCTGAAACTGAAAAAACTGCCTTACGTGCAGGTGATGTATGGATAGAGGGTGACCTATTTAATGGGAAACCTGACTTTAAGAAGATATTTTCTTACCCTTATCCTCAGCTCAGTGATGAGGAGCGTCATTTTATAGAGCATGAAGTTGAAGAGGTCTGTGCTATGACCAGTGACTTTGAAGTTTTTGAAAAACGTGACCTACCAGAAGAGGTATGGCTCTACCTCAAAGAGAAAAACTTTTTAGGAATGATTATCCCAAAATCATATGGAGGACTGGGCTTCTCTGCCTATGGTCACTCATCTGTTATCGAAAAACTTGCCAGTCACTCACAAGTTTTAGCCATTACCGTTATGGTTCCCAACTCTTTAGGACCTGCTGAACTACTTCTACACTATGGTTTAGATGAACAAAAAAATCACTATCTTCCTCGTTTAGCAGATGGTCGTGACATTCCTTGTTTTGCACTAACAGAACCCAATGCAGGGTCAGATGCAGGATCTATTCAATCATCAGGTATACTCTTTAAAGATGAAAATGGAGCATTAAAAATTAGGCTTAATTTTGAGAAACGCTACATTACCCTCTCAGCTATTGCAACAGTTATAGGTTTAGCATTTGTTTTTAAAGACCCTAAAAATCTTCTAGGAAAAGGAGAAGATTTGGGCATAACCTGTGCCTTGGTTGATGCTTCACTCAAAGGTGTTAACCAGACTAAACGGCATGACCCCTTAGGTGTTCCTTTTGTCAATGCACCTCTTATTGGAGAAGATGTAATAATTGGTATAGATGATATTATTGGTGGAGCATCAGGCATTGGTCAAGGTTGGGCAATGCTTATGGAGTCACTCTCGGTAGGGCGTGGTATCTCTCTTCCTTCAACCAGTACAGGTGGAACCAAACTGGCAACTGCTGTTGCTTCAACCTACTCTTTGGTACGGTATCAGTTTGGTATGTCCATTGGTAAATTTGAAGGGATCATGGAGGTTTTAGGACGACTTGGAGCAGATACCTATCTGCTAGACTCAGCCAAAACATTTACTCTAGGAGCCATAGATGCAGGTGCAAAACCTGCTGTAGCCAATGCCATTATGAAATACCAAAGTACCGAAAAATTTCGACAAGCCATCATGGGTGCTATGGACATACAAGGTGGTGCTGCCATTAGTCGTGGTAAAAACAATCTCCTAGCTCATGCTTACTTTGGTGCACCTATTGCCATTACCGTTGAGGGTGCAAACATCATGACACGTACCCTTATACAGTTTGGACAAGGGATGATTCGCTGTCACCCTTACGCTTATGGACAAATCATTGCATTAGAAAAAGGCGACGTTAAAGAGTTTGACACTTTAATTTTTGCCCACATTACTCACGTAATACGTAATGGTTTTCGTTCTTGTCTATTGGGTCTGAGTCGTGGACATTTACACCGTCCAAAAGAAAATCGAAGTACCAAACGCTATCAACAAAAACTCTCTTGGGCATCAGCCAAGTTTGCCTTTTTAGCCGATGTATCTTTAGCTGTCTTAGGTCCTGCACTCAAAAGACGAGAATCTATCTCTGGACGTTTTGGAGACATTTTAGCACAGATGTACATGATGACGGCTACACTAAAACGCTTTAAAGAAGATGGAGAACTTAAAGAAGATGAAACTTTATTAAAAGTTGCCATGCAACAAGGTTTTAATGAAATAGATAAAGCCTTTGCAGGTATCTATCAAAATCTTGCAGGAGGTATTTTAGGTCTACCATTTAAAGTCAAAGGTCTCTGCTCAAAACTTAACCCATTTGGGTCAGTTATTCAAGACAAAGACCTACACACCATCGCTTCTGACTTAACCCAAAACAATGAACAAAGAGAACGCCTCTGCAACAACATCTACCAAGGTGGACGCATGGGCGAACTTATTGAGGCTACGTATGCAATGCAAGAGGCAAAAGAGGCAATAGCTAAAAAGAAACGAAAAGAACCATTAAGCAAAGATGAGCAACAACTACTTGAAACGGCTCTTATATGGCAGAAAAAAATTGTAGAGGTAGACAGCTACACCAAAAAGGAGTACTTCCGATGTTAAAGTTTATCCTTTGGCTCTCTTCGGGCTTTATATATATTATAAAAAAGCTTAGTGGAGCAAACATTACAGTGAGTGGTGAGTTACTTCCTGATGCTCCTGTAATGTTCTTAGCCAACCACTTTACACGTTTTGAGACCTTTGTAGTTCCCTATGTTCTATTTAGTAAATATAAAAGAGAGGGTCGTTCTTTAGCAGATGAAAGTGTCTTCGTTGGACTACTAGGAAAATACATGCGTTTAGCAGGTTCTGTCTCTAACAAAAGTGAGGCTAGAGATTGCATCATTAGCAATGACTTACTCTCAGCTAATGCCGATTGGATTATCTACCCTGAAGGGCATATGGTTAAGAACAAAGAGATTACCTTTGAGGGTGGTGAGTTCTGTATCCATACTTCTGTACGAGAAGGAGCAATTTTTACAGGTTCTGCTGCTCTGGCTTTAAAATCTGAAATTATAAGAATTCGTCTTCAAGAAGAGAGCAACCAGCAAGAGATTCAACAAGTATGTAACTTAGAAAAAATTAATAAGGAGCAAGTTAAAACCAAAGTTGAGCTTGACATTGTCCCCCTCTCTATTACCTACTACCCTATTCGCCCTGGTAAAAACAGGCTACTATTACAACTTGACAGATGGTTCAATCTACGTGGTACACGACTTTTTGAAGAGCTAGAGATAGAGATTAATCTACTCATGCGTTCTAATATGCACCTGCATTTTGGGAAATCTATCTCAGCCAAAAAATATATAGAAGCGTATAGAGCAGAACATAAGGGTTCACTTGAAGATGAAACGTATACCAATGCTTTAATAGACCAACAACGAAAAGTGATGATTAATGAGGTTATGGAGCAAGTTTATGGCAATATGCAGATAAATTTTGACCATATTTTTATTTTGAGTCTTATGACCATGCCTACACTGAGGGTCTGCCCCTCTTACCTCAAAACACTTATCTATAAAAACATTCGTGAACTACGAACTAGAAGTGATTTGAACCTTCACCCTGAATTACAAAATGAACTTTTTAAACTCATCTTAGATGACCAGTACGAACCTTTTCTCTCTGCTATTCATTTGGCACAAACTCAAAAAATTCTTTTTAAAGATAGTGAAGGAGAGTATCTTTTTGATAAAAGACTATTAGAAAAAAAATATAACTTCAATAAAATTAGAGTTAGAAATACCCTACAAGTGATTTTAAATGAGATAAAGTGGCAAAAAGAGATTGTAAAAAGTGCCAAAGAGAATGCCAAGTTTTCAGAACAAGAGCTTCGTATGGATAACTTTGAACACCTCCAAGCCCGTGACTGGCTCTACTACACCAAAGAGTTT
>JALUKQ010000023.1:0-1387 GCA_027056485.1 Campylobacteraceae bacterium
TACCATCTGTAGGAACATGAAAAAATGGTATATCAAAACGACGTACCAACTGCTCTAAAACATCATGATTTGCGATGACAGCTTCTATATCTGCATCTAATTCACCTGCTTCATGGCGTATAAGTATGTCACCTAAGGCATGAGATTCTTTAGTCGCTAAAATAACAATCTTTTTACGTCTTGGTGCTATAACCTTCAAGTTAGCATTTTGAGGTACCACAATCTGTAATGCAGCTTCTAACTCATTTATATCAAAATCACCTGTAACTACAGTACGCATAAAAAATTTATGTTTCTCTTTATCTACAAACTCACGGTTAGAATCTATATTTAAATCTCTATCATAAAAGATTTTTGATATCTTATAGACCAAACCTTTTTCATCTGTACAATCAATTAATACTCTTGCTCTATTTTCCATTTTTTTCCTATAGTGTATATCTTTGCGAATTATACCAATTTTTTAGATAACTCTTCCCAACTATCTTTTAACTCATTGTAACCTGCTTCATATGCCATATCTATCTCATCAAAATTAAACAGATGCATATTGGCAACCCCTTTTACTTCAAGATAGGCATCAGCCATTTTTTTAGCACCTACAGAGTTAGAACGAATCATAATAAGAATAGAACGAATAGCCAATGACTTAAATGTAGACAAATCTTCACCACGTAAAGGATTAATATTGATAGCTAAAGATTTTTCATAATAATCTTTTAATGCTTTCACTGGTAGATTATCTGAAAAACCCCCATCTATATAGGAGTTTTCTCCTATTTTTTTGGCTTGAAAAAGAGGTGTTATAGTAGAAGAAGCAACGGTATAGGCAATAACATCACCCGAGTTTAGATAAGAAGGCTCACCTGTATCTATATCTGTAACACAAGTATATAGAGGGATATTTAGTTCACTATACTCTTTTACATTGAGTTTTTCACGAAGCTTATTTTCCAAACGTTCCATCTTAAAAATACCAATAGCACCAGATGCCCAAGCAAAAAGCTCTTTTTTCTCCAAACTATTTAAAAACTCTAACATATCATCACTTTTTAACCCTGCTGCTAAAAAGAGTCCTACTATAGCACCAGCACTAGAGCCCGAAACAGCAGTCACTTCAACGCCCTGCTCTTCTAAAAACTTTATAGCTCCAACATGTGCTGCACCACGTAGACCACCACCACTTAAACTCAATGTGATTTTCATTTTACCTATGACCTTATAGCTTTTTGGATATAATACCCAAAATTTAACATATTGAGGTATATACCATGAAAAAAACATTTAAAATAGAGCAAGATAAACTCAAGCCAGACAGAGCTGTAGATGCCATTAAGAATGAACTTAGAAAATATGTAAAACGAGAGAAGAAAAAAGATTTACCAAA
>JALUKQ010000023.1:1487-40655 GCA_027056485.1 Campylobacteraceae bacterium
GAAGCAGCATCTGATAAGATGTCTCCAAAAATATTTCCAGTTAAGATAACATCAAACTGTTTTGGATTTCTAATAAGTTGCATCGCAGCGTTGTCTACATACATATGAGTCAACTCTACTTCTGGGTACTCTTTAGCTATTTCTATAACTGTTTCACGCCAAAATTGACTCACTTCAAGAACGTTTGCTTTGTCAACAGAACAGATACGCTTGTCACGTTTCATTGCTATCTCAAAAGCAACATGAGCGATTCTTTCAACCTCTTCACGTGTATAAACCATAGTGTTGTATGCTCTATCTTCAAGAAGCTCTCTTGGTTGACCAAAATAGATACCACCTGTAAGCTCACGAACAACCATTATATCTACACCTCTAACCACATCAGGCTTTAATGTAGAGGCATTAACCAACTCATCATAAACAATAGCAGGACGAAGGTTTGCAAAAGTTCCCATCTCTTTTCTTATGGCAAGTAGACCAGATTCTGGTCTTAGGTGACGCTCCACATTGTCCCATTTTGGTCCACCAATGGCACCAAAAAGTACGGCATCACACTTCTTTACTCCTTGAATAGTCTCATCAGGAAGAGGAACACCAGTTTCATCAATCGCAGCACCACCCATAAGTAATTCTGTATACTCTAGGTTAAAACCCATATTTGCAGATAAAGCATCTAAAACTTTAATTGCCTCATCAATAATCTCTGGACCAATCCCATCACCTTTGATGACACCAATTTTATAATTTCTTCCCATACTACGCCTTTTCTGCTATCTCTTTTTTGGCAAACTCTATCAGTCCACCAGCATCGACCAACTCTTGCATAAACTCTGGAATTGGCATAAACTTATAGGTTTTTGCTTGTGAAATGTTTATCACTTCACCTTTTTCCATGTCTACTTTTACAGTATCACCTTCATTGATTTCAGCTGACTCTTCAAGTTCAAAGATTGGTAAACCCATATTAAAAGCATTTCTATAAAAAATTCTAGCAAATGTTGGAGCTATCACAGCAGCTACACCAGCAGCTTTAAGAGCTATAGGAGCATGTTCACGACTTGAACCACAACCAAAGTTTTCACCAGCAACAATAATGTCACCTTCACTCATCTTTTTAACAAACTCAGGGTCTGCATCTTCCATAACATACTTAGCCAACTCACTTGGCTCACTTGTGTTTAAATATCTAGCAGCAATAATTAAATCGGTGTCAATATGATCACCAAATTTCCAAACTTTACCTTGCAAAGTCATCCTTTAAATAGAAAAATCATAGACTTCTCTGTGAAATATTGTCGCGATTATAGCCAAATGTGACTAAAATATAAATGTGACAAATCTTTCTATATAATTATTAATATTTTTCTAATCTTGCATCTAGCTTTCTTATCTCACCGTTATCATATATTTTTAACTTTTCTGCCTTAACACCACGTCCCTCTTCATCTAACTCAAAAATAACTATCTGAAAAATAGCTTGACAATTTTTAGGTATATCAAAATGCCCACCAACTCCTGTCAAGAAGCGATTCATCGGAATTTTTTTATCCATCCCTATAACACCATCACGACAGCCTGTAAGCCCAACATCAGAAACATAACAACAACCATCAATAATAGCCAAATCATCCGTTCCTACATGGGTATGTGTACCAAAAACAGCAGAGACACGTTTTTTGAGTATCTGCATCATTGCCAACTTCTCACTAGTTGCCTCGGCATGTATGTCAACAATAATATGTTTAATTCCCTCTTCTCTTAGCTCGTCGACTACCTCATCCATCATCACAAAAGGGTTGTCTACCATCGGCATAGTATAGTGTCCCATTACATTAAGAACAGCTACTTTATGGTTTAAAATATCTACTTTTATCAGCCCCTCTCCAGGGCTTTTTCTAGGGTAGTTAATGGGACGAATCAAAGGATAATCTTTATAGAGTAAAAAAACTTCCTTTTTATCCCAAGAGTGGTTTCCACCTGTCATTATATCGACACCATAACCCAAAAGTTCATCACAATTCTTTTTGGTTAAACCAAAACCATGAGAAGCATTTTCATAGTTGGCTATAACCAAGTCAAGCCTATACTCTTTACGTAAGTCTTCTAAATGTTTACCTATTATATCTCGCCCAGGTTTACCTACTATGTCACCTATAAATGCTATTTTCATTCTGCTCCTTTAGGCATTATCAAATCTTTTTTCAATCGTTCAAATCCCTCTTCTACATCATCTTCATCTACATTAGAATAGAGGTCAACATAGTAAGAGTACTGTAACTTCATACCTTTACGAAGCTCTAACTTAACAAAACTTTTTGGGAATTTACCCATGTTTTTACTCATCATATTATTCGTACTGTTACAGACAATATCTTTTTTAGATGAGAGTGTTAAAGTCAATGCACAACTATCATCAAAAGCATATAGCTTCTCTAAATTACCTAGCAACTCTTTGTCATCAGCCAGCGAATTGAGTTTCATACAACTTATAGGTCGTTTCAAATCAGAACTTATAGTAACGCTTGGCTTGGCTTTTTCTTCACAAGCAATAAAGAAGATTAAAGGAATGAGGTATAGATATTTTTTCATTTTAAGTTATTGTTTGCACATATAATTTTGAATTATTTGATTAACTTTAATAAGCTTAGAATCATTTAAAGTATCTAAACTTTTTTGTTCTAAATTAGTTACAATACCTTTACCTGTTCGGAAATTTTTAAAACATTCTAAAAAAGATAATCCATCTTTATATTCAGAACAATTCTCTTTTTCTTTGAGTAACTTATTCATCTCCACTCTACAAATTCCACATGAGCAAAAATCAATTAAGGTACTTTCAAAACATGGAGTAGATACTAATAGTGTATTTGTAATTTCTAAACTTTCAAACTTTGTACTAAAATAGTTTTCAACTTCATTATTTTCATCTTTATCCCCATCAAAAAGGACAATAACCGAATCAAAAAACTCTATATCTCGATTGTAGAGTTCAAAAGCACTTATAGCAGGAAAAGGAACTTTACTCTCTTTATGACTTCCTCCCTCGAAAGTACATCCTTTTTTAGTTTTTGTTACAACATTTATATTTTTAGATAGCTTTTTCCCCCATGCTACACGAATAAATGTTTCACTTAATTCATAACAGCCATTCTTATAACCAAACAGTTGAAAAACTTTCACAATATATTCAAGCTCTAATGTCCCTTCTACTATACATAAAACTTTTTTTTGAGTTTCACTATGCTCCTTAGGTCGATTTGGTTTTAAATCATTTAATTTATCTAACACTACAATATCTTTGTAATCAAATCTTTTATGTTTGGTATTCCACCCAATTCACCATTTTCATAGTGTGTTAAAAGATTTTCGTAGCCTTTAATATTGGGGTTATTTTTTATAGGCTCAATTTTAGTTTCATGTTCATGGTTTTTCTCTATCAAAAATATCTCATCATTTTGAAGGAACTGCATGTTATAAATATTATGAGTAGAATATATAATTTGTATATCATTCTCTATTAATAGATTAATAATAACTGGTACTAACATGGGATGTAGTATAGAGTCTAATTCATCCAGAATTAAAACTGAACTAGATAGTTTTGCTTTAAAAATATCTAATAATACTTTCATCAACATCTGTGTACCATCAGACTCTAAACTTATTTCCAAGGGTTCTTTTAAATCTATATCATGAAAAACATCTATACCTAAAAACTCTTTCTCTTTTGTATCATACTCTTTATATTTTGCTTCTATTTTTACAATATCTAAATTAAGAGCATTAAAAAAAGACAAATAGAATTTTTCTAAGTCAGAACTCCATTCAAATTCACTTAACCATACACCTATATTTTCATATCTATAATCAGACATACCTAAATCAGTATAAAAGGTTTCTATATTTGAAGCAACAACTGTATTTAGAAAAAACTCTTGAATTCTATTCAAAATTTTCCCATCTTCAAACTTATATACCTCTTCAATTAAAGACTTTGTATTTTGAAGATTATCAAAAATAGCTTTTTTAACATTACTATCAATATTTTTTACTACTTGATTTTTTCTATCAATTAAAAGTTCTTTTTCACTTCTTTCTAATTTAAAGAGTTTTTCATTTTCAATTCCAATATTTTCAAATTTATTTGACTCAAATTCAATCTCATATAAAAACTCTTGAAATTCATTATCTATATCTACAACAAAAGTAATAGCTATATCACTGTTGACTTCTAAATTAGCAAATTTATTTTTAAATGATTTAAAAAATTGTTTATCATTTTGATTAACAATGACACTAGATACGCTTGTTATTGCCTTCAAAACCGTAGTCTTTCCTGAAGCATTAGCTCCATAAAGAGAAATAATCTTATTATAATACTCCCCTTTAAACTCAAACAATCTTTCAGGATTGTTCTCAATATTATAAGGTGTTGCTTTAAAGTCAAGAATCACCTCATCTTTAATTGAAAAAAAGTTTTTAATGCGTAAGCTTGTAATAAATGCCATGGTTATTTCTCTTTTATTTTAGTAACTGTTATTATAACACTTTTTAATTAAGTTGTTGAATAGCTATATGCTAAACAGCACAATCCACACAACGAACACTCTCAGGACGCACCAACATTCATCCTACAGCTATGGACTCTTCACAAACTATACAAATACCAAAAGGTAAAGGGTAAAGGGGTCAGGTGAACGTAATCGTATAACATTACGCTAAAATCAACCCCAAAAGCTTAGAACTCACACGAAAATCCGAACCATTCAGTTTGTCAATAATAGCTAAAACCTCTTCTCTGCTCAATCTATTTTCCACATGCAAAAACCGTAAAATCCCCACCAAACCAATAATCTCAACTCTTTGCTTCTGAGCAAATCTTCGACCTTTTCGTTCATCTATAATAAGAGGTAGTTTTTTTTCAATGGCTAAGGTAATGGAAGCAGACTCTCCACCATCTAAAATGTAGTTTATCTCTCTAAAAAGAGAACTGTCTTCATAAGACTCTATAGAGATAAACCCATCATTTATTTCGTGGTCAAGATAGTTTTTAGCACTTGGTTTTTGAGAGACTTCATCGTAAACCTCATGGGGGATAAGGATGGAGTCTATAAAAAGTTTTAAAACACGAAACTCATCAATATTGATGAGCGTAATTAAAATAGTTGCATCAGAGATTATCATTTTTATTTGGCGTATTTTTTAGCAACATCAAGTTGAGCATTTAGCTCATTTTCATCATAATCTAACCAATCAATGCATAGACGATTAACTAAGCTCATAGCCTCTTGCTTGGAGATTTCAAGAAACTCTGCCATTTTTCCCAAAGAGATAAGACCATTTTTGTACTGCTCGATGGCAACAAGGTTTTTGATACCAACTGAAAGAGTATCATTATTTAAAGGAAGTGTAATGCCAATAGGTCGGCTATGTTTAGTAATAAATACAGACTCATTGTTCTCTAAATATTTGGTCATATTTGAGGGATTGTTTTTTAAATCTCTTATGGCTACAGTTTGCATGGCAACTCCTTATAAAAAATACTACATATTGTAGGTAAATTATAACACTATATTCTTAACCTTATACCCTACCACGGTAAATCAAAACTAATAAATAATGAAGTATAATACATCTAAAAAGCTATGAAAACATTATTAGAAAGATTCAAAGAGTTACCAGATTATAGGAAATGTAAACAGATAAAGTTTAATGTAGGCGAAGTGATGTATATGTCATTTTTAGCAATATTAGCAGGAGCAAACGGCTACATGGATATGGAGCTATGGATAAAATCAAAAAAAGAAGAACTAACAAGATTGTTAGGACATAGGTTTATAGCACCAGCAGATAATACAATACGGAATGTTTATCTAAATATGAATTTAGAAGCACTCAATAAGATGTTTGAAGATTGGTCACATGAGATAGCGAGAAGAGAAGGCTTATCTAATCTAAATATTGTATCATCAGATGGAAAGACAATGCGAGGTTCAAAAAACAAGATAAGAAATGAGAAAGCAAGACATATTGTTTCTCTATTTTTATCAAAAGAGAAGATTACACTAGCACAAACAAAAGTAGATGAAAAAAGCAATGAGATACCAGCACTTTTAGAACTATTAGACTCCTTAAAGTTAGATAACTGCGTAATTACGGTAGATGCGATGCATACTCAAAAAAAACTCTAAGAAAAATAAGAGCCAATGGACATAGTTTTGTAGCACAAGTTAAAGATAATCAAAAAGGTTTAGCTAATTGGATTAAATTCAATATGACTATCTCTCAACCTATTGATAGTTACTCAACTTATGATACAAATGACCATGGAAGATATGAAGAACGCACTATTGAAATCTTTGATGATTTGCATATGATTGCTAGAGATTGGACAATGGTTCGACGACTTATCAAAGTTACTGCTAAAGTTGTTCGCTATGGAAATGTTAGTGAAGAAACAAGATATTATATCTCAAATTTAACTGTCACTGCTAAAGATTTTTTGCATATTATTCGTTCTCATTGGGCTATTGAAAATAGCCTTCACTATGTTAAAGATGTAGCTTTTTTAGAAGATTGTAACCGTATGAGAACTAAACAAATCCCTGTTGTTACTTCTCTACTTAGAAGTATGGCTATTAATCTTCTAAATTTCAATAAAATTACTAATATTACCCAAGCTCGTAAATTATTTGCTTGGGGGATTGATAATCTATTTTCTTTAAAAGGTATTTAGTTTTGATTTACCGTGATACCCTACAACAAAAAAGCCAAAGGAACAGCAAAAAGTTTTTCTCCAAAACCAACTATATTTTCACCAGAATAAAAGACAATTCCTAGTATATTTTTAGAACTTCGCTCTTGAAAATCTATAATATGTTTAAAATCCTCTTTTTTAACACTCTTAGCAGACTTTACCTCTATGGCTAAAATATTTTCACCTTTTTTGACAATAAAATCTATCTCTTTTTTGTCTTGTGTACGGTAGTAAAAAAATTCTATTACATTTTCAGAGTAGTTAATGTGTTTTAACAACTCTGCAAAGACAAATGTTTCATAAACATCACCTTTGTAACGAGAACTCCCCAACTCCTCAACAGAAGAGATATTTAAAATATGACTTGAAATTCCAGAGTCTGTCAGGTAAACCTTTGGTGACTTAATAAAAGTTTTTCCAATATTCTCATAGTAAGGTTTCAGAAGATAAATCTGATAAACCTTTTCTAACAAAGAGAGGTAGTTCTCTACTGTAAGGCTATTTAGCTTTGAATCTTTTGCAATGTTTGACTTGTTTAAAATATTGGCAGACCTTGGGGCTAAAATATTGAAAAACCGTATAAAGTTATCTATATCTCGTAACTCACCAATGGAGCGAATATCTCTCTCAATATAGGTACTAATGTAAGAGTTGAACCACATAAAACGGTCTTTTGCTCTTGACATCATAAAGGCTAAGGGGTAAGAACCCTTTAAGACAAACTGAGGAACTTTATCTACCATCTTTTTGTCATAGTTTAGAGAGTTTGTAGGCATAGTAAAAAGCATATCAATTACATTTGAAGTTGCATCTTTGTTTTTCTCTTTAGCAGTAAAAGGGTACATCGTTAACTCAATCAAACGACCTGCTAATGACTCTTCTGATTTTTGCAAGTTTAAAACATTGGCTGAACCAGTTAAGAGAAAGTCTCCATTGGTTCGCTTTTTATCAACATAGAGTTTAATAGGGGTTAAGAGTTGAGGTGTTTTTTGAATCTCATCAATGGTTACAGGTTTTACCACTCTCTCAACATAGCCTTGTGGGTCATTTATAGCAGAGTCTAGTTGTGTAATGTCATCCATTACAATATACTCTCTTTTAAGTTGCATGACCGAAGTACTCTTACCAATTTGTCTTGCCCCTGCAATAAGTACTACAGGAGAGATTTTTAGTGCATCTTTAATTAATCTATCTATTGTTCTTTTTAGCATTTCATCTCTTTAGTATATAAATATTTCATAGTATACTATATAAATTACAAATAGTAAAGCATGTATTTATTATCAATGCTTAGAACTTAAATATCTCCACAAGTCTATTGGGGTATGGCAACTTCTTATAAATAGTTTATTGAACTTTAAACTTTTTTACTTTAGATAACTCTATTCAAAAAATGAGGCAAAAACTTAACTTCTATCCCATTAAATACCTTAGAACCTATCTGATTAAAATTCAAAACATACCCAACCTTAGGTTTATAGTTTTCTAAAAAATAGTGATAAGACTTTGAAATTTTTATAGAAGTTAAATTAGATTTAATCTCAATTGGAATGCTATCATCTATAATAAAATCTACCTCTGCACCATTTTTAGTACGGTAGTACTTAACATCTCTCTCAACCAACTCTCTAAAGACAAAATTCTCTAACATCGCCCCTTTATCTCCTCGGTTTTCAAGAGGTAAAAAGTTTTTAATAATGGCATTTCTAAGCCCCATATCAAAAAAGAAAATCTCTGGATTTTTGACAATCTCTAACTGTTTATTGGTGAAAAATGGGCTAATGGTTTTGGTTAAAAAGGCTTTTTCAAAAATGGATAAATACTCTTTTAGTTGAGGGCTATTGACTCCTATTAATTTTGAGAGTTCGCTGTAGACTACCACATTACCAATCTGTAGAGAGAGGGCTTTAAGAAGTTTGTACATTTTTGTCTCATCGGCTATTTTGGCTATCTCTTTGATGTCTCTTAGCAGATAGATACTTAGAAGATTTTTTAGAACCTCTACTTTTTCCTCTTTGCTTTTTGACAAAATGACCCTTGGGTAGCCTCCATAGGTGAGGTATTCATCAAGATGGCTATATATTTTTTTAGAGATAGCTAGAGAGATATTTTCATCGGCTTTAATGTAGAGCTTATGTAGATTTTCATCTTTAACACGTAAAAATTCACCAAATGAAAAAGAGTATAGATTAAAAACAAAAATACGCCCTGCCAAGTATTTAACAGCATTAATAGAGAGTTCCATAGCAGAAGAGCCTGAGATAAAGATCTTTTTATCGGTAGTATCGTAGATGTATTTTAGGTGTTTGCCTCCCATTTTAGCATACTGAAACTCATCTATGAAAATATGCTCATAAGGCTCAATATATAGGGCTATAAAACTTTTAATGTCTTCTTCAAAAAGTATTTTTAGCTCTATATCTTCAAAGGTTAAGAAGATTGGGTTGCTAACACGGTGGTAGAACTCTTTTAAGAGGGTTGTTTTGCCTATTTGTCTAGCTCCAAAGATAGCAATTATCTCTGGTGTTTTAAGATATTGTTCTATTTTATTCTCTAAATCTCTTTTATAATACATTTTAACCACACTATTTTTAATTTATATTTTATTATAGCGTGGTTATTTTACAATAGTGTTAAATTTTGATTTTTTTAAGATGGAATTTACAAATTACTTTATTATACAGCACACCCCACACAACGAACACTCTCAGGACGCACCAACATTCGTCCTACAGCTATGGACTCTTCACAGACAATACATATACCAAACATCTCATGGTCAACTCGTTTTAAAGCATTTTTTAAACGTGTCTGCCGTAGAGTTGATTCATTTAAAACTTTTTTATTCATCATCTGTTCGTTCATTGCTTCTTCACGGGTTAAACGACCCAAAGAACAGTCTGGAGCTATGGGTTTTGTTTTCTCTTTTAAAATAGCTATCTGCTCTGCTAACTTTTGTAGCTCTTGCTCTATGGTCTCTTTTATGCTCTCTTTATCTTCAACAGTCATAACTTAAAGCTCTAAAACCAATTTAACAGGACAATGGTCAGAACCCATCACCTCATCTAAAATATCTGCATCTACAATTTTATCTTTTAAATCATCTGAAACATAAAAGTAGTCGATTCTCCAGCCCACGTTTCTAGCTCTTGCCCCTGCTCTGTATGACCACCAAGAGTATCTGTCTACTTCATCACCTTTTACATGCCTAAAGGTATCTATAAACCCAGCTTCTAAAAGTTTGTCTTGCCATTCACGTTCTATGGGTAAAAAACCAGATATTTTTTCATTGGCTTTAGGTCGTGCCAAATCTATAGGATGATGAGCTGTGTTGACATCGCCACAAATGATGATAGATTTTCCCTCTTTTCGTAGTGCTAAGATGTGTTCTAAAAAACGCTCATAAAATGCCAACTTATACTCTAAACGCTCTTCGTTTCGTTGACCATTAGGAAAATAGACATTAAAGTAGGCGATGTTATCAAAGTGATACTCATTGATTCGCCCCTCATTTAAAATATCTACATGCTCACAAGTAAAAGCTTCTCCCTCTTTGTCGGTATAGAGTGCCACACCAGACTGCCCTTTTTTGGATGAAGAATTTATATGTTCAACCTCATAATCACGCTCAAAAATAGTTTCAGGGATCTGCTCTGCTTCTGCTTTTATCTCTTGCAGACCTAAGAAGTCTACATCTGCTTCATCTATCCACTTTAGAGCCTCTTTCTTCTCTACTGCTCGTATACCATTTACATTCCATGATATGAAAGTAGTTTTTGCCATACTTTTACCTTTTAATATTATATCTCTCATAAAAATTTTTATAGCATTATATCATTATATTAAAGTATAATTACGCAAAAAAAGTAAGATAAGTTTGATGAAATATATGATTAAAAAAAGAAGATACTGTGGGCAAGATTGCCCACCTAAGTATGTAATTAACCCCCTAAGAAGAACTCCAATCCTCCATGTATAACCTAAGTTAGTTAGGTTATGTGCTTCTACTGTGCCTATTTGGCAAGAGTAAAATAAAAATATAAAGTAGAAGCGATAAAACTTTTATGAGAGACACATCTAAAATAGGAATAAAAAAATATGTCTCTCATGGCAAAAGTATAACCATAAGATGTGGGTTAATCGTGTTACACAAACACTACACAAATCCCTAAATAAAGGGCTTTAAATAGGATAAAACATAAAAGAGTAATCTTTGATATTTTATTTTTAATAGATAATTTTTATATGCTTTTATTAAAATTGATTAGTTACAAGAGGTATAACCCAAGCTAGTGGCAGCATGACTTAGGTTATGTTACTTCTGCCGTGCCTATTTGGCAAGATGCGTTAAAAAAATATATAAAGCAGAAGGTATAAAAGGTATGAGAAAAACATTTAAAAATAGGAGTGAAAAAATATGTCTCTCATGGCAAAAGTATAACCACAAGATGTGGGTTAATTGTGTCACACAAACACTACACAAATCCCTAAATATAGGGATTTAAACAGGATAAAACAGAAAGAAATAATCTTTCATATTTTAAATTTTAATATTATAAAATACTATAAAAAAGTAAGCATCTCATCTTTAATCTGCTCTTTTTCTACCACAATTGGGTGTTTAATCTCTTTAGAAAAAAGCCCCTCTATCATAGCAGGTACTTTTTCATTAGTATTTTCGGCTATCCACTGTAAAGCTTCTGTATCATTTTCTGTCTTATCAGAACCTAAAGCTCGTGCTACTGTAGTAGAAAACTTTGTCCACTCAGCTGTAGAGTAGATGACACTTTTTAAATTTTTGCTTGTACGTTTCTCGTAAGACTTCATACATGTAGCTGTATGAGGATCCATAATATAGCCCTCTTTAGCGTATTTACTTATAAACGCTTCACACTCATCATCTTCACTAAACGTTGCTTCAAAATCCTCTTGTATTGATGCCAGTTCATCAGCTGTTAGTTCGTATCGACCTGTTTCATTCAGTGAATCCATAAGCTCTTTGGTTCGAACTGCTCCAAACTTATCAAAAAGCACACGTTCTACATTTGAACTCTTTAAAATATCCATAGCAGGTGATTCTGTTTTAATAAGCTCTCTTGAACCCATATCATAAACACCGTTTTCTATTAAATCAGTTAAAATATTATTTACATTTGAAGCTACCAAAAGTTTCTCTACAGGAAGTCCTGCTTTTTTGGCATAGTATCCACCCAAAACATTTCCAAAGTTTCCTGATGGAACCACCAAGTAGATATTTTCGCCCATTTTAATTTCATCTTTTCTTAGAAGCTCTAAATAGGCATGAATATGGTAGATAATCTGAAAAATGATTCGCCCAAAATTCACTGAGTTTGCAGCTGAAAGTTTAATATTTCTACTCTCTAGCTCTGCGTTGAAATCATCTGAAGCTAAAAGCTCTTTAAGCATATTTTGTGTGTCATCAAAGTTTCCAACCACACCGATGACTTTTTCATTGTCTGCCTCTTCTGTAACCATTTGTAGACGTTGAACATCAGAGGTTCCACCATCTGGGTAGAGACAAGCCACTTGGATGTTTGGCTGGTTTTTAAAAGTCTCTAGTGTTGCAGGACCTGTGTCACCAGAGGTTGCAGCCATTATAAGATAATTTTCATTTCGTTTTTGAGCCTCTTTAGAGAGAATGTAGCCAAACGGTTGTAGTGCCATATCTTTAAAAGCACGAGTTGGACCATGGTAAAGCTCCATCACAAAACAATCATCTTCTATTTTGCTTAACGGTACAGGGTTCGAAGGATCATCAAAAGCATCATAACGGTTTAGTGCTTCTTTTAGAGTAGACTCTTCTATGTCTATTTCAAAACTTTGCAATACATCTAATGCCAACGCTTTATAGTTACTATTAAGATGTTTTTCTAAAAAGTCAATACCAAATTCAGGAAACTTTTCAGGCACATAAATCCCACCAAAACTTGCAATTGGACTAAGAATAGCCTCTGAAAAATTTACCTTTGGAGATTTTGAACCATCATTACCACGTGTCTCTATAAATTGCATTAAACTATCCTAAATATTTTTTTTGAATTATAGCAAAAAAATATAATTACTAGACTTCTTGCATAACCCTAATTTAGTTATGCCCAAAAATACGTGTTAAAAATGGTACCTCTTTCTCTTTTCCATATTTAGCATAATGAAACTCATAAATATTTGAAGATATAAGCTCTATCTCTTCTTTTGTTTCAGCATTACAAGCAAAAAGAAGATGGTCATCTATGTTAAGTTTCATATTTCTTGGTAGTAAAATATTTTCACCATCTCTATGAACCATAAGAGGAACAGCAACATTTTTCTCTTCTCTATTAGATAAGGAGAGACGTAAAACATCTATATTTACCTCTTTACCCTCTAATATCTCATGATAAATAGCATAACTCTCCTCTTCATTGATTCTTAGTGACATCATAATAGGGTTCCCCCCTATTCGTTTAAGAAGTAGACGGACTAAAGTCTCTGCCCATACTTCATCTTTTTTTAGAATGTGCATTAATAGACGATGACGCAGTGGTTTTGTTAGAGCTAAAGATGTTTTGTTTATAAGTATTCTCTCTATCATAAAAATCCAATCAATATCAGCTACCTTAAAAATACTAATCTCTTGAATGGTATTTTCTCTTGAAACCAAATAGATGTCAGGGTTAAGCTTTTTAGCCGTAATCATAATAGAGAGGTTTTTTATATCATTTTTAGTACCTATAATGAGACAACTTGCCTCTTTTATCCCTGCTTTTAATAGTGTCTCTTTATCATCTGGATTTTCATGAATAAATTGATGATTATGAATCATATCACGACTTGCTGTACGTTTTTCATCTATAAAGACATACTCAAGATTATACTTATCAAACTTTCTTTGTAGTTCTTTTCCTAAACGCCCATAGCCACAAACAATATATTTTCCAGAGGGTGGTAGAGTGCAGACTTTACTGTTTAAATCTGCATTTTGATAAATCCAATTTTCAAGCAGAAGTACATGGGGTGAGGTTAACGATATGTCAACTCTTTTTGCAAACACTTCAAAGGGATTTATAACTGAGGCAATATCGGTATCTTTAATACTCTTCATTGTCGCATCAAATGTTGCCTTTGCCATCACTTTAACTTTTGGATTTAAAAACTTAGTTAATATAGCTATACGAAGATTTTTCTCTTCATCTTTAAAAAGAGAGACAATGGCTTTACAGTTTCTTTTACGAATACCTGCGTCTTCTAAGACCTCTGAAATAACACCATCTCCTATCATGATGGGAACATCACGACTTGACTCTTCTAAAAGAAAATGGTTAACTTTCTCTTCATCTTTTTCTATAAATACCACTTCAATATCAACATCATGAAACTTCTTGATTATTTCAGAGTTTACATAGCTATAACCCAAAACAATCACAAAATCACTTTTAATATCTCTGACTTTCTTTCTAAAGCTACTTCTCATTAACTCAAATTTCAACGTTCTATCGGTCACAGCTGAAACCAAAGCCCCAACACCATAGAACCAACCAACAACTGTTAAATAGATACAAATAGAAACCCAAAGTTTCTGTGCATAGGTAAAAGCATAAGGAGACTCACCAAAACCAATAGTAGAAGCCATATAGGAGACAAAGTAAAAAGCATCAAAAAAAGTTAAGTGATAAACTTTACCATTATCATCTAAACCAGGAATCAGCACCATTCCTAAAATAGCTATAGAGTAAGTCACAATAATAACTAAGAGAGGTAGCCTTAACTTCTGTAAAATAATCCAAAGAGCATTATCACTCATCAGATTACCTTTTTGATTTTAATGTTTCACCTATGTATAAGATGACCGATGTAATATTGGCTAATAACGCCCCACCAGAAAGGGAGATAATCGCAGAAAATGCTTCTATATTTACAATAGAGAGATACTCCGTAACTGTCCAAACAGTTACAGCAGCGATAAGTTGAATATCTGCCACCAAGCTGGTTGCTAAAAGAACAGCTCCCATTTGCGTCTTATCACCTATCTTTAATACCGTAGATATTAGGCTTACAACCAAAGCAACAAAGAGTTCATAAACACTATGAAGTTCTGGTCTATCTATATCTCCATAAAAAAACCCAAAGTTAATGGTCATCGCCAAAATAAAGAAAAATCCAGAGATTACTTTTTGTAAATTCATATGTTCTCCAATGTTATATTTGATAAATTATAGTTAAATAGATTATATAGTAATTTTAATTAAAACACCTCAAACAAAATCTCTTTTAACCTCTCTCTCATCTCTTTAGGTAGTTTTTTTTGATTTGAAAATATAAAAAATGGTACAGAGTTTGCACGAGAGACTTTTAACCTTTTTCTAACGGTTGAAAGTTCGTCTATAAGTACGGTTTTTTCTCCATCATAGAGTAAAAAGTTTTTATCAAGACCAATAGAGAGAGAAATAATAGAGTAAGCATAAAACTCCTCACCTTTTCCATATGCTTCCCTAAGCTCTTCCAAGCTCTCTTCTAATCTCTTTCGTTGTTCTGCTGTAATAACCCCAAACTTCTCCCTAAAAAGAAAACGTTCCTCTTTACTAAGCCCCAAAGTGTTGTAAAACTCAGATAGGTTTTTCCAGTTGGCTTTAAAGATGTTTTTACCAAAGAGTATGTCTTCAAAAGCTGCTAAATAGTAACGTTCTTGATAGGTTAACGTAAGTTGATACTTTATTTTAAAGTACTCTTTTTTAAAAAGAGATATCAACCAATTCTCATCAAGCTGAGAGATAATATCTAACTGTTTAGAGGGGTTTTTTTCCAAATTAAACTTCCACATCATCGCAATGGTCTGATAGAGTAGTTTGTCTTTAGGCACAACTAAGAGATAATCTTTTGCTAAGAAAGTAATGACCTTTTCTAACAGCGTATCTAAACGGCTAATGTTATGAGTAAAAAAAACTTTTTTATAGAGGTTAAAACGGCTCTCTAAAAGATGCTCTATATCATGTAGTGTTGAGGTCATAAACGAGAGTCTAAACTCTTTTTTCTCTTCTATTAAAATTGCTTCACGAGTAATACGAAGTAGGTCTGCCGAAGTTGAGATGTACCCACTCGCCAACATATCACGGTTGATATAGTCTATTCTGTCTGCATCAACCGTAGAGGCTATATACTGATGTAAGGTTTTATAGGAGAACTCCTCTGTTACGACATCGTCAAATATATTTTTAACAATTAAGTAGTAAAGCTTCACCAACTCCTTACTGCTATGACTCTGTTCAGATACTTCATAGTTAAAGAGCATATCTAGGTACTCATACCCTACACTCTCATGCAGAACCATCTCACCATTTTTGGTAATTTTTCTATAAAATTTTAAAAACTTTTTCTGCTCTTTGTTGGGTGTTTTTATCTTATTTATAGAGATATAGAGCCGTTTTAAAGCATACTCTGTCTGATGAGAGAAAGGTAGATGCCCAACATCGTGTAAAAGTCCAGCCAAACGCAGTGCTTGTAGTAAAATAAGATATGTCATATTCTCTTTTTCTGCAAAAGAGGTAGAGAAAGTCAAAAGTGTTCTATCTTTTATTTTTAAAGATTTAAGTTCAATATCTAGCCCATTCTCTTTTATAAGTTTTTTTATAGAACGACGTGCATCTTTTAAGAACTTAGAACGACTTTTTCTTGACGCATTTATAAGCGAATACTTAAACATATAAGAGGCAACATGCATGGTTCCTAAAGAGTGAATATAACGTTTGGTTGTAATAGAAGGAAAAGCAAAGTATGCCAAAGCATTTTGAGAAACAAACATAAGACGGTTAACTATTTTACTTTGTAAAAACTTCTCCTCTACACCTGAATAAGGTATATGTCCATAGACCGTGTCATTTACCATTCTATTATTTTGCATAAGTTCCCTCTCTATAATATTTAAATTCTTTTTGACTTATTATACTATAGACTTCTTGCATCTATATATTCTTTTTAATGCAAAAATATTAAAATAAATATCTCTAATATTCTATATTATTATAAATTATTACTTTTAATATAATTTATTATGAAAATTTAATAAATATCATAGAAACCCTCTTTTACATACTTTTTATTACACATTTAATTAGTATCATATATTAAATTAGATTTTAAGGGAGAATCATAATGTATAATTTAGAGACAATCATAGAAGAGAATATAGCAAACGCTCTCAACAGTTTAGCAGATGAATATAAAGAGAGAGGAGTATATAAGACATCAAAAAAAATATATTTTGAAGCTCTAAAATTTCGACAAGAATTATCTAAAGTAGATAAAAATAAACATCTACCTCTTATAGCAGAAACATTTCACTCATTGGGTATTATATTTAAAGAAGAGAACAAATATGATTTAGCTATCAGATATTATAGAAAAAGTATTTTAATTAGAAGAAGTTTATTTAATAATAATCCTAAAAAATACATATATATGTTAGCCACAAACTATACAGATATAGCAAATTTGTATAGAAGAGAATATAAATACGCTCAAGCATCATACTACTATAATAAAGCATTGAAAATATATAAAAACTTACCAGAAGAAGAGCGAGAGAAGTCACAAATAAAAATTTTAAATATTTATAATTACCTAAGTATTATACATAATGAAGAGGGAGATTTTCATAAAACAAAAGATGCTTATATAGGGGCATTGGTTATATACCAACGTTTAATTAATAAATCCAACATCTATAAATCAGAATTTTCAACCCTTCTTTATGACTTTGGGACACTATATCTTAAAAATAATAGGCAAAACAAAGCAGGAGAAATTTTTCTCTTAACACTTGAAATTTTATTAGAGTTGTATAACAAAAATCCAACTGTTTATAAATTACCTCTTGCAATGACTTTTCATAACTTAGCAAATATATATACCTTACAACACGAGTATCATAAAGCATCTATAAGTTATAAAAAAGCACTAAATTACTACATCACCTTAGCAGAAGAGAATCCATCAAAACACAGTGAATATGTTGCTATCATTTTTAGTGATTTAGCCTCTTTTTATATGCAACAAAAGAAGAATGATTTAGCTCAAAGCTTTCATCTAGGTCTTATTAAACTATACAATGAACTAAACCAATATAACGATAACAGTTATAGTCTAAAACTGGCTTCTGCTATCATAGATGGAGTTAAATACTATGACCAACATACACTCTCACTTTATCAAGCAGAGACTATTTTACAAAAATATTCTAAAGAGAAAAAAGCAAAAGAGTTACTAGATGATATCTACTCTTTACGTCAGGAAAAAAATTCTTTAACATCTTTTTAATCTTTTGAATACCATTTAAGTTAAATCTTGTATACTGCAAAAAAATTAAAAAACCAAGGTTTAATTTTGAAATTTACCCATAAAAAACTCTTTATATTTGATTTAGATGGTACACTTATAGACAGTTCTCCTGACTTAGCATTGGCAGTTAACCATATGCTTACCACACTTAAGCGTGACACTTTTTCTACCGACACCATACACTACTGGGTAGGAAATGGTGCCCAAACACTGGTAAAACGAGCTTTATCAGGAAGTAGCACCATAGATGAGACCATTGACCCACTCTTATTTGAAAAGGCTTTAGAGATTTTCTTAGATTTTTATGCTAAAAACTTAGCCATAGAGACCGTCACTTACCCCGATGTAAAAAACATACTTACCATGTTGCATGGCTGGAACTACCGTTTAGCCATTGTTACCAACAAACCTTTTGCTTTTGTAGAACCTATTTTAAAAGCCTTAGCACTCTCAGACCTCTTTGAACTGGTCTTAGGTGGTGACAGCTTAAAAGAGAAAAAACCACATCCTTTGCCACTGTTACATGTTTGTAAAACATTGGGTGTAGACGTTAAAGATGCTCTAATGCTTGGTGACTCTAAAAACGACATACTTGCAGCCAATGCTTGTGGTATGCAAAGCATCGGTTTTACCTATGGGTACAACTATGGAGAAGATATTGCTGTTTACAAACCAAACTTTGTTTTTGATGAGTTTGCTGATATACTCAGCACCATATAAATTTAGGATAAATGATGTTAAAAAAAAGTAATATTGCTATTATAGGTGGTGGAGTTGCTGGTTCAACCGTAGCTATTTATCTGGGTCAAATGGGTTTAAATGTTACCCTTTTTGAAAAAGAACCAAGTTTGGTTTCGGGTCCTCCTTTTTGTCACTTACATGCTGGAGGGAACCTCTATCGTGAAATCTCTGACGAACAGTGTATTAAACTGCTCAAACAATCTATTGATTTTTTACGTTTTTACCCTTTTATAGTCGATTATCGCCCTACTGTTATTGCTCTTCCTCTAAACGATAAAAGCAAACCTACAAACCTTCTCCCTCGATTAGAATTACTTAAAAGTGAATATGAAAAGCTTATTAGAGATGATGAAAATAATAAAGTTTTAGGTGAGAGTGCTGACTACTATAAACTCTATAAAAGAGAAGCGTTAGAGGCTCTTAAAGAACGCCAAACAGTAGAAACACCAAGTAATGCTGATGAGTGGATGATACCTGTAGCACAAAACATTGACCTCGACAAAATACAGTTTCCTCTCATAATGGTACAAGAGTACGGGCTAAATCTTTTCCGTTTAGCAGGGGGAGCAACCTTAGCCTTAGAAGAGCTTTCAAATGTTACACTTCATACTGAAACTACGGTAAATAGTTTACGAAAAAATGATAATAACAGATGGAAAATATGTTACACCAAAGAGAGTAAAAAACAAGAAGAACATTTTGATTACCTCATCAATGCAGCAGGGTTTAGAACAGGAAAAATTGACGATTTGGTTAATGTTCCTTGTAAAAAAATGGTAGAGTTCAAAGCGGCCTATGTTAGCCAGTGGGACGGCTATAAAAAGACCCTATTTCCTGAAATAATCTTTCATGGTGAGCGTGGTACACCACAAGGGATGGGGCAGTTTACACCCTACCCTGGAGGTTACTTTCAGTTACATGGAATGACTGAAAACATTACCCTTTACAAAGGTGGTTTGGTTGCTAACACTCCTATTAGTTGCCAACCCGAACTGGCTCAAAGTTTTATACAAAAAATCGAAGAGTCATGGAGTACGGAGGAAGTAGAAGAGAGAACAAACTCTGCCATTAAGCACTTAGCACAATTTATTCCTAGATTTGACTCTGCCACAGTAGGAAGCAAACCCCTCTTTGGAGCCCAACAAATCCCTGGTGATGACCCTACCCTACGTGTTGCCGAGGTCTCATTTCCTGCTGAACATTATGCACGATGTGAAATTGTAAAAGTCTCTTCTGTTATGGATATGATGGATGCCATTATTAAGCAACTTATAGAACTTAACTATCTTGATGACAAGGTTCAAAGTCAAAGAGATTTAAGCTACCTAGAGACTTTAAGCGAAGAGTCTATAAAAGAGTCTGCTCAAAAATTGGCTCTTCAAAGAGCATACCCAAAATGTTTAGCCAATAGAAACATTGCCAAATGACCTATTTAGAAACGCTAAAGCACCCAGTTGTTGCAAGGCTAACACTCATACAGTTTATCTCATACTTTGGTACTTGGTTTTCCCAAGTTGCCATAGCTTCTATGCTTGTAGAGTATGGAGCATCTGAAATGGCTATAGCCTACGTCTTCATGATGATAATGCTCCCTGCCATTCTACTCGCCCCTATTTCAGGATGGATTATAGACCGTATAGCCTTTAAAAAGCTCATGCAATTTCTACTACTCGTAGAGATAGCCATGACTCTACTCTTTATGACTATTAACTCTCTTGATCAGTTGAGTTTGTTAATGTTTTTTTTATTTATACGTTCTTTAGCTGCCTCTACGCTCTTCTCTGCAGAGATGGCTCTTTTCCCTAAAATCTTAGAAGGAGAGATGCTAAAAAATACCAATGAAATCCATTCCATAGTCTGGTCTGTCTGTTTCGCAGCTGGTATGGCAGTGGGTGGTCTGGTCACGCACTACTTTGGCTATAACGCAACATTTATGGTTGATGTTGTTCTATACATTATTGCTTCTATTGTTCTTTTAGGTCTACATATATCATTAAAGCCTGTAGACCATACCGAGTCAGCCATAGAGATGATGAAGAGTGGATTTGTTTACCTAAAAAATCATAAGAAACTTCTACACCTTATCATCTTACACTCAAGCATAGGATTCACAAGTTTTGACACCTTAGTTACGCTTCTTGCTGACCTACACTACAAATACATCATAGCCATTCCTCTAGCCATAGGGTGGATAAATGCTTCAAGAGCCATAGGACTTGCCATTGGTCCTCTACTATTTAGCCGTTTTATCAATGAAAAGAACCTACACTATTTTTTTGTACTACAAGGTTTAGCCATTATATTATGGGCATTTATACAACACAACTTCACCTACTCTCTCATAGGCATAGTAGTAGTCGGATTCTTGGCTACCTCTCTTTGGTCATTTACCTACTACCTACTCCAAAAAGAGATAGAGGCAAAATTCCTAGGAAGAGTCATAGCCTATAACGATATGATTTTCATGACCACAAACATAGCCGTAACCTTATTTGTAGGCTATATGGCAAAATTGGGTATGGGATTAGATATTATTACCATTATCATGGGAAGTGGTTTCTTGCTTACTGCTGTTTATTATAGGTGGTTTCGTGGGCGTTATACTTTATAATGTTTTTATCTAAAATTTAAGCTCATGATTTATTCTTTATATTTTTAAAAATCATAAATCAAAGCTTTCAAGCCATCAGAGAGTCTAAAGTCATTCTCTTCTACTTGCTTAACTATTTTTATGGCTCTATTTTTAGAAATAATCTCTTTTTCTAAAAGTTTCAAAACAATCCCAACAAATCCAATAATATTAATCTCCAATGATTGAGCAATCTTTCGCCCTTTTCTCTCGTCGATAATCAAAGGAAGTTCAAGCTTTTTTGCTAATGCAATAGATTCTGACTCTCCTCCATCTAATCTTTTTCTAAGCATCTCATACATATCATTATGCTCTATGGCAATAAGTTTTAATTTACTTGATAATATGTAAGAGTCAATCTTCTCTTTATGATAAAACTTTTGAGTAATCTCATTATATACTTCATCAGTGATAATTATCTCTTCAAAAAGGTCAAAAAGAAGGGAAAAGTTATCGGTATCTAAAAGTGTTATAAGTGTAGAGCTGTCTGCAATAATTATCTTCATAAATCTTTAAACGCCTTTAACTCATCTTCTACATCTGAAACACTATAGTCAATAACAGGCATATTCATAGAGGCAAACATTCTACGAAGTTTATCTTTTCGTACTCCTAAAAACTCTGCTAGTTTACCAAATGAAATCTCATCTTTTTTATAGAGGTCAAAATAGAGAAGCTCTTTTATGCTTTGGTTAACTATACTATCATCAAGTGGCAGGGTAATACCTATTGGTTTTCCATGTTTAGTGACAAAAACAGCCTTACCATCAGAGAGATAAGATGTCATGGTTGCTGGATTATTTTTTATATCTCTTAGAGTTACACTTTCCATTTTCAGCCTTTTTAACTACGATTTATAGGATATAATATCATGATTGTAAAATTTTTGGCTTAATTAATAAAGTTTACTTGTTCTTTTAGTATATCAAACAATTAAGAAAATAAATTTATAAAAAACTTAAATATTCCAAAATAATGGCTAAATCTTTTTCATTTCGTATGGTATGTTCAAAAAATCGCTTTTGCCATATTGGGAAATATCCCTCAGTATCTCTGCTTTTTGATTGTGGATAATGAACATTATACTCCTAACAAAACCACCGAACCACCTTCAACTTCATATTTTTAGGTGATGGGAGATTAACTATCACCCTTATTTTAGAAAAAATAAAACGCCAGATAAGCTTTTGATTAGCTGTTAATGTATGCTTAAACTCTATGAACAACTTCTCTCTGTACTCTATAGAAAAAGATGTTTTACACAAAAATGCAAAGTTCTTATTTGCTATGACTTTAGAGAACTCTTGGTTATATTTTTTTTCTAATGTTTCATTTAAATCATTTAAAAATCTATTTGCTAATAGTAATTGTGAGTAGCTGTTTTTGGTCTCCTTTAAAGCAAATGTCCAGCTAGTTGAGTCACCTACTCTGTAGGTAGACATGTTTTTGTTTATATATAAAGCACCTCCCCCTGAAGCTGCACCTAGTACTTGTATGGGGTAGTCGCCTACCATTGTAGTGTAAAACCAATCAGGAATTTTAGCTAAGAGTTTTGTACGAAAAACCAGTGATGATGTTGCACAAAACTCACCTCCACCTAAAATTATTTCATTTGTTGTAAAAATAGTATCTTCATTTGCTCGTTTTCCATAAGATTGACACCTTTTACTCCCAATAAGTTCACTAGCATAATGAAAACTCATATCGAGCCATGGGTACTTTTTCATTTCATCTATTTGAATCTGTAACTTATTTTCATCTGTCCAATAATCATCACCATCACAGTGTGCTAGGTACTCACCTTTTACTTGTGAAAACAAAATAGCTAAAGGGTTGTTCCCTTGTGAGTATTGGTTCACCTTTTGGTAGAGAGGTTTGATGATGTTTGGAAATTTTTTTCTATACTTCTCTATAATCGAAACAGTATCATCTGTTGAAACATCATCATGAATTAAAACTTCAAAAGAGTAGCTTGTATTTTGCATTAAAAAGCCATCTAATGTATCTTCCATAAACTTCTCATGATTGAATACAACACAAGTAATGCTTACTATAGGATTAATACTTTTCCCCCAATTTTGCATAACTTGTTCTTCAGTTTTATCTATCATGATGCTCTCCTTTTTTCTCTAAAATTTTTATACTCATCTTTCATATATTTAAAAGATTCTATCATTAGTACCCAATGTAAAAATATATATAAAAATAGAAACAGTAAACCCTTAACCAACATAAGAACTATAAAATAATCACATAAACCAGAGACCAAATAGCTAACTAAAACTACTACTCCTATAGTTAAAATCATCTCTATAATAATAGGTTTTACTATACTCATCATAGAGAGTTTTATCTCATCTACTGCAAATCTTATATTTAATAAAGTTGCTAGTGTACTCGTGACTATTAAACTATATAAAAATAGTTCAATAGTAAAATAGTAAAGTACAAATAGATTTAAAAACATAATAATTGTCTTATAAATTTCAAGTCTTAAAAACTTTTTGGACTCTCCTCTACTCTTTAAAATGTCAACCATTAACGCAGAGATGGGGTAAGCAAAAGCACTTAAAAGAAAGAGTTTAAAATAGTAAATAGTCTCTCCCCACTGCTCACCTAAGAGTAAAATAATAAACTCATCTGAAATCAGATATAACTCACCCAAAATAAAAAATGTAACGATAGATACAACACTCAAAATATTGATAACAACAGCTTGAAAACGTACAGTGTCGTATTGTATTTTACTCAAAAGAGGAAATAGTACAGACATTAGACTACTTGAGAAATAGGTAATAGCAAGGTTATTTAACTGTTTTGCTTGATGAAAATAGCCCAAGGTAGCTGCTGGAAACAACTTAGCAATAATTATATAGTCTAACTTTTGATAGACTGTTGTTAAAAGTTGAGCTAAAAACATATAGAAGCCATATACCCAAAGTTGTTTGAGTGCCTTAAGTGAAAATGTTAAAGTAGGTTTCCACAAAGATATACGCCATATAAGTATATTGTAAATTGCTTCTCTAAAAAGAACTTGTAAAATCAAACTCCATATACTAAAACCCAATAGTGCTAAAATAACACCTAAAACACCACTGCTAAATGAAGCCATAAAGTTTAGTTTGGTTAACTGTTTATAATCTAAATTTCGTTTTAAAATAACTGATTGAACAGTATGCAAAGCTATTAACGTGAAAATAATAGAAATACTCTCTAAGTAACTCTCCAACGCTAAGTTATTATAGAATTCTGCTATAGAAGGAGCAAATAGATACATGAGCATAGTTAAGAGAAAGCCTACTAAAATATTAAAGTAAAACACAGAAGAGTAGTGAATATCTAAAACTCTTTTACGTTGTATCAACGCACCTGCCAAACCTATGTCAAAGAGTACAGAAGCTATACCGATGATTGCCATAATAGTAGCAATAATACCAAAATCTGAAGGAGTTAAAAGCCGTGCTAAAATGATGGTTACCATGAAACTTGAACCATAAATTAAAATTTTTCCAAAAAAATCCCAAATAAATGCTTCGATGCCTTTTTCTTTTAAACTGCTCATCATTTATTCTTTTAACATCTCTTGAGCAAAGGTTTCTCTACTCAAATGTGGTCGCATATCTGCGAACGCTCTGTTAAAATCTAATCGAGGTTCTACAGTCGTCATCTCTGGGCTTATTTGAATATCTAGGAGTTCTGCTTTATTATCTTGTAAACACTCTTCTATTTTTTTCTCTATTGCCTCTTTAGCTATTACTTCATAACTCTTTATTCCATAAGCCTCTGCAATTTTTTGAAAACTTGGCACAGAGTAGTCTTTTTGTGAACCAACTGAGTTTCCTTCTAAATAGGCATCTTGTCTTAGCTTTACCATATGCAAAGAAGCATTATTTATAACAATAATTTTAATAGGCAAATCTCTTCTTTTTATAAGCTCTAACTCTTGTATATTCATCTGTAATCCACCATCACCAGTAATAACTATAGCTCTCTTCCCTGTTGTTAATGAGGCACCTATAGCAGCTGGTAAAGCAAAACCCATCGCACCAAAAGCTCCAGAAAAGAGTATGCGTTGATTCTCTTTTACATCTAAAGATTGAGCCACAAGCATCTGATGTTCTCCCACATCTACACAAACTACATCGTCATTATCTAAATGTTCCGATATTTTTTGCATAAGTTGGTTACCCACTCTATCAGCTCCATCAAGTGTATATTCAGAAGGATAGTTTTTTTTATATTTTAAAACTCTTTTCTTCCAAGCAATTAAATTTGGCTCTATCTTTTTACTATTTAAAGCTTGTAAAAACGTTTTGAGATCTGACTGGATGAGTAAGTCACTATTTACCCTAGCACCCAATTCATTTTTGTCTATATCCACTTGTATTACTTTTGTATCACCTATGAAACTCTCTATATCTCGACCTGTTTGTAGGTTATCTAATCTTGAACCCAACACAATAAGCAAGTCAGAATTTGCAATAGTAAAGTTGGCATATCGTGTACCAAAATTTCCTATAAAACCTAAATTGTATTTATATTGCGAAGAGATTGAGTCTTTACCCATTAGTGAATATACTATAGGTATATTGGTTTTTTTTAATAATTTATATAACTCATCTATACTTTCTGAAAGACGAACCCCTCCACCAACTAATATAACTACTCTTGAAGAATTATTGATTAATTTAACTACGGCATCTATTTGATTGTTCTTAACTAAAACATTATCTTTTAAAATACATTGTTTATACTCTAAACTATCAAAAAAAGATTTTTCATTTTCTGGATAAAAATCTGTTCTAAATTGTAGATTCTCAGGTAAGCTTATAAGTACTGGACCTTTTCTTTGATGTTGAGATAAGAAGTATGCCTTCTCAAACTCATAACATATATCATCTAAGCTTGAAATTTGTACCGAGTACTTTGTAATCTCTTTTGAAATTTTAACTATATCACATTCTTGAAAACTTAATTGACGAATAGGTTGAGAACCTTTACACTCAAGAAGAGAAACATCACCAACAATATAAAATACAGGTATTGAATCATAGTAACAATCAGCCAAAGAGGTCATGATATTAGTAGCTCCAGGACCACTAGTAACTGTAACTACTCCACTTTTCCCTGTTAGCCTTGCGTATGCATCTGCTGCAAATCCTGCACCTTGCTCATGTATGGTAAATATATTTTCTATCTTATTATATTTATCTATAGAGTCACAAATATGAGCATTTCTACCAATATATGAGAATACTCTATCTATCTTCTGTTCTACTAAAAACTCTGTTACATAATCAGATACTTTCATCATCTACTCTTTTATAATTACTTTCAAATACTTCTCCATATTGTCCATTTTTTCCAGCATTTCATCTTTGGAATCAAACTTCATTATCATGGTTCCTAAAGTTGTATGGGAACCATTAAATTTATGAACTTCATCACCTTTTTTTATAAATATATTCTCTTCTATAACATTTTTTTTAATCTCATCACTGTACCAAATATCTTCAACTATCCCATCTTTTAGGGCATGTAAAATATATGAAGAGTAGTAGCCCTTAGGCTCTACCATCGTTAAAGTTGAACAGTCCATCCCCAAGGCAGAATCTACCGTATATTTCACCAAATCTACCCCTGTTGCATACTTAATAACTTCTGGAATAAGATTTCCCCCATTTCTTGGTCCAAGCTCTAAAAATGAAAATTCTTGATTTTTATTAAAATGAAAATCAAAATTTAAAGCTCCACTTTTTATATTTAATAAATCTAATAATCTTTGAGTTTCATAATGAGCTTTTAAAATAGCTTCTCCTTTTATCTCTGAAGGAAAACTCTCTCCAACTGGTACAAACTGGTTAGATAACTTATCAAAATGTTCATTTGCCCATGAGCGAAAAACCAACTTACCATTGAGTACAAAACCATCTCCTGCAACTTGATAGCCATCTCTATGAAAAAACTCTTCTATAACTACTTTTTTTTCTCTTGAAAACTCTAAAGCATAATTAAAAGCTTCTTTCAATTTACCTTTCACATCAACTTTTGTAACCCCTTTACTTCCAGAAGAATCAACTGGTTTCACTATCACAGGCTTCTCTAACTCTCTAAACCAACTATATGCCTCTTCTAAATTATAAAAACTTTGTGACTTGGGTACTAAAAAATCATGTTTTTCTAAGAAATTTCGAAAGTAATCTTTTCTGCTTAAAATTTTTACAGACTCATAAGGGTTTGAAGGCAAACCCAACTTATTTCCTACATAGGCTTGAGTAGGAGCAGCTGGATCAGAGGCATATGCTACGATACCATCTATTTGTAATTTTTTTGCCAGTTCAAGTACAGCTTCTTTATCTGTTGTACTAACATCATGGTACTCATCAGCAAACTTATGTCCTGGATTATTAGGAAGGTAGTCACAAGTTATGACATAATGCCCCTGCTCTTTTGCATAAAGTATAGGGGCTATCTGAAACTGTGAAGCCCCTAAAAAGAGTATTCTTTTTTGCATTCAGACTCCTTTATCAAAGTCTCTTTAATTATTGTAGATACCTTAGACTCAATATTTGAATGCATAGGTATAACTAAAATTCTGTTTGATAAATCTCTTGAATTATGCATTATCTCTTTTGTCTCTACATAAGGCAAAGTATCTAACGAAGGTTTAAAATATTGTCGTACAGATATATTCTCTTTAAGTAGTGCTGACTGTACCTTTTCCCTATCCTCTTCACTCTGAAAAACAATAGGAAAATAGGAGTAACTTTGTGTAGAGTTAGGGTTCTTTTTCTGTAATTGAACATACTTATTTAATGATTTTGTATAGAACTGATGGCTCTCTTTACGTTCTTTGGAAATTTCATCTACTTCATCTAACATACAAAGACCCATCGCAGCTTGTATATCATTCATCTTGGCATTAATACCTAACATCGACACAGAATCAGGAGTATCTATTCCATAGTTTCTAAGAATTTTTGCTTTTTCATACAATGTATCATCTTTTATAACAATAGCTGCACCCTCAATAGTATGAAAAATTTTAGTTGAATGAAAACTTACCACAGAGATATCACCATAATTAAGTATATGCTTACCCTTATATTTAACATCAAAAGCATGTGAAGCATCATAAATTATTTTTAGGTTATGTTTCTGGGCTATTTTATCTATCTCCTCTATATCACAAGCATTTCCAAATACATGACAAGGAGCAATAGCACAAGTATTTTTAGTTATTAATTTTTCTATATTTTTAGGGTTTATATTATAGCTCTCTCTATCTATATCTGCAAATATAGGTTTAAGTCGTTCTACAACTATAGCACTCGTAGTAGATACAAAACTAAAAGGTGTAGTAATGACCTCTTTATCTTCAAAACCTAAAAGTCTATAGGCAAATTGCAAAGCATCTGTTCCATTTGAGAGACATAGCAAATTCTTTACACCTAAGTACTCCTCTAACCTCTTCTCTAACTGTTGAATAAGTGGTCCATTATTTGTTAACCAACCACTCTCATATATACCATCGATATATGCTTTAAATTTTTCTTTATTTGGCATATATATTTTTGTTACATAAATCATTAAAGCTTTCCCACCTTAAATTTTAATATTAAACAATAAATTATAACATAATTAATATTAAACTTATAGATTATTTAACAATTTATTTAATTTATGTTTTATATAATTAAATTATATAGAAATTTAAAGAAGAAGTATTACTAATATTGGAAGTTTTAAAAATAGAGGAGATGAAGCATTATTTATTTTTTAAATAACGCTCCACACCTTCAGCAATACCTTTTGCTAGAAGGCTTTTGTAATAACTGTTCATCAAGTTATCACCCTCTTCAGGGTGTGTAATATAACCAGTTTCGACCAAAACAGCTGGCATTTGAGCACCTACTAGTACCCAAAAATTGGCAGGTTTTACACCACCATCTGAAACTTTTCCAAAAGAGTTTCTTACATTTGAAAGCATCATTTTACTAATATCCAATCCCAGTTTATGTGACTCAATTATCTTTTCTCGACTTATTAGTGAAAGATACTCATTGGTAGTATAAAAATCTTTTCCTTCAAACATAACAGCATTTTCTTTAGCTGCTGCATCTTTGGCTCTATCTGTTTTAGCAGGAGATAAGTAATAAATCTCTATACCTTCAAAAGTACTATCAAGACTCTTTTTGGGTGCAGCATTGGCATGAATAGATATAAAAATATCTGCTTTTTTCTTATTAGCAAACTCTGTTCGACTTGGAAGAGGTACAAAAGTATCATCTTCTCTAGTCATATAAACCTTAAAACCATCATCTTCTAAACGCTTCTTTAATTTAGACGATACAGAAAAGACCACTTTTTTTTCAATCTTAACTTTACCACATGAAGCTCCGTTATCTTTTCCTCCATGCCCAGCATCTATAACAACAGTATAAGCTTTTCGTGAACTCTTAACACTTTTTTTTGTCTTAGAACTGGTTTTACCATCATGAATTAACGGAATAGTAAGACGATTACCTACATAGAGATGATTTGGAGAAAATTTTTGTTTAGAACGAATGATTACACGTAATTTAGTGGGTGAGTTTTGTCCCATTCTAAAAGATTCAATATTTCTAAAAGAGTGTTTCGATATACCTTTACCTGAAGGAAGAACTCCTCCATAAATATCATAAACATATTTGGTAACTCCATCTGAATCAGGCAAAGTAAAATACGTTACTCTCTCTATATCAGAAGTAAAGTAAAGATTTAACTCTCCTTTACTTATTGTACTTTTTACAAAGTTATTCCCTGCAAAAAGTGAATTGCTAAAAAAAAGTAGTAAAAATAGCGATATTAAATATTTAGATGTAATTGTTTTGTTAAGAATTGTCTTCTCCATGCATCAACTTCTCCATAAGCTCTTTGACGGTTATTATCTCTTTGAGTCTATAACCATTAGCACCTGTAAAGAAGAGTCCACTCTCTTTAATGCCATCATATGCATCACTCAATCTATCAGCAATACAATAACCAACTATTTTAGCTTCAACTCCTCGATTACACGGTGCAACACAGTTTGAAATACAAGCAACTTTAGGTGCTGTTCCAGCTTCAATATCAGCATGAAGCTGACTTTTAACACCACGAGCAGGATATCCAACAGGAGATTTAAAGAGTTTAATATCCTCTTCACCTGCTTCTATTATCATCTCTTTCATCACTTGACTTGCATCACATTCAATTGTACCTATAAATCGTGTACCCATTTGTACAGCATCAGCTCCAAGCTCCATCATTTTTACTATATCATCATGATCCCAAACACCACCAGCAGCTATAACAGGCATAGAACCCCAGTTTTTAGCCTCTTCTACTACAGGTGGTAAAATCTCTTCAAGTTGATTTTCAGGTAAGAAACACTCATCGTACTTAAAGCCTTGGTGTCCACCACTTAAAGGTCCCTCGACGATGACTGCATCAGGTAATCTATTGTGTGTTTTTTTCCAACGTCTACATAAAATTCGTAGTGCTTTTGCAGTAGAGACAATAGGTATAAGTGCAACATCTGGATAATCTTTTGCAGCTTCAGGCATGGTCAAAGGCAATCCAGCACCAGTAATAATCATATCAGCACCTGCTTCACAAGCATCTTTAACGACTTGTCCATAACCACTTTGTGCATATAAGATATTGGCTGCTAAAGGCTTATCACCACAAATTTTTCTTGCATTTTCAAAAATCTTTGCCAAAGCATCTTTTGAATAAAAGTTAACCTCTGTATGAGGTCTATTTTTAACCGTTTTTTTAGAAAATTCTCTATTGTTATAAACACCTGTTCCCACAGCAGATATAACACCTAGACCACCCTCTAAACTTACCGTTCCAGCCAACTGATCCCAAGAGATACCAACACCCATTCCACCCTGAATAATAGGCTTCTCAATAGTATGTTTTCCAATTTTAAAAGATTTTAATTCCACTACTTTACCTTTACTTTTGCAAATTTTCGTTTACCTACTTGAAGGGTATATTCTCCAGCTGTCAAGTTTAGTTTATCATCAGATACTTTCTCTTGATTCACTCGAACTCCACCTTGCTTAATATCTCTTCGAGCTTGAGAAGTAGATGGTTCTATCTTAGCATCAACCAATGCCTTACATATCCAAATACCCTCTTCCATCTCAAACTCTTCAATATCAGTAGGTATTTTATTTGATTTAAAAACGTTATCAAATTCACTCTTAGCCATAATAGCAGACTCTTTATTATAGAATCTAGCAGTTAACTCTAAAGCCAAGTTTTCTTTTGCAACTTTTGGGTGTAAGTCTCCATTTGCTACATCATCTTTTATTTTAACTATCTCTTCTAAAGACTTCTCACTTAAAAGGTCATAGTATCGCCACATTAACTCATCTGAGATAGAAAGAGTCTTTCCATATATATCTTTTGGTGCATCGGTAATACCAATATAGTTGTTCAATGATTTACTCATTTTCTGAACACCATCAAGACCTTCTAAAATAGGCATCATAAGTACAGCTTGTTCTTTTCCAACATTATAAACACGTTGAAGATGTCGTCCCATAAGTAGGTTAAACTTCTGGTCTGTTCCACCTATCTCTATGTCTGATTTTAGTGCAACTGAGTCATACCCTTGAAGTAGTGGATAAATAAACTCTGAAATAGAGATACTCTGCCCTGCTTTGTAACGTTTTTCAAAATCATCACGCTCTAGCATTCTCGCGACATTATAGGTAGTCGTTAACTCAACCATACCTCTAGCTCCCAACTTCTCCAACCATGTTGCATTCCATACCACTTCTGTTTTAGATTCATCTAAAAGTAAAAATAGTTGATCTTGATAGGTTTGTGCATTAGCTACAATAGTGTCTCTATCAAGTACTTTTCGAGTCTCACTCTTACCTGTTGGGTCACCAATGGTCGCTGTAAAATCACCTATAAGAAGTTGAATAATTGCTCCATGCTTTTGAAAAACACTTAACTTATGAAATAGAACAGCGTGACCTACGTGTAAATCAGCTCCTGTTGGGTCAAAACCAGCTTTAACAGTGTAAGTTTCACCTGTTTCATAAAACTTGGTCACCAATTTTTCTATACGTTCCATATCGATAATCTCAGCAGTCCCTCTACTGATTTCATCTAATGCTATTTTGATATTATTACTATTTGACATATACATTCCCTTTTTTTACTTTTTATAGGCATCATTGAGACTTATCATCTCTATAAGCTTCAATTTTTTACTCAATTTCTCTTGAAGTTTTTTCGAGTTTTGCTCTTTGGTCTCAACCTCTAGTTTACAAAACTCTGCACTCTCAGAACTTTTAATACCCAGTTCAATACTTAAAACATTCAAATCCAAAGCTGCTAGTTTATGTAAAAGCTCAGCCAAAATTCCTCTACGGTTTTGAAGAGAAATTATCAACTGATAACGGGCTGACTTTTCATTAACCCATGATACATAAATCATTGGTTTTTTAGCCTTCATAAACCTATAGGCTTCTTGACAAAGTTTATGATGTATGGTCGCTTTTCCATCTTCAAAAAAGGCAACTATCTCATCTCCCATTTTAGGATGACAACAGTAATCAAACTCTACATTTTTTATCTCTTGATTTGTTATAAATCTAAAATGTTCCTCTGTTATCTCAATAGGATAGACAAAATCTTTAGGAATAAATGATGACTTTTCTATAAATTTATCCAAAACTTCTTTATATATCTCACGATTAGAGGTCAATTTATAAGCATTTTCTTTAAGCTCACAAGAGTCAAACAACTCCTCTATTAGCTCTCTATTAACACTAGTCAACTCTGTTAAAATATTAAGTGCAGCCCAATGGTTACACTCTTTTATTTTATAGTTACAAGCACTTTTAATCCCATCTTTTGCTTTTGAAGTCATAACTGTATCTATCCAAGAGCAGTGAACTGTAGCATTTTTATCGGTAATAATTCTTACAAAATCACCATTTTTCAATGTAGTTAAAAGTGAAACTTTACGTTTATTTACCAATGCAGAGACAGCTTTGTTCCCTACTTCTGAATGAATAGCATAGGCAAAATCTAAGGCAACTGAGTCACGTGGAAGTGTAAAACTCTCTCCTATCGGTGAATAGACAATGATGTCTTCGACAAAAAGGTCTCCTTTTGCAAGAGCATAATTCTCTTCTACAGAATCACTCTGATATTGTAGCCCCTCTAACCACTCTAAGTTAACAGAGTTTTTTGACTCTTTATTATTCTCTCGACCATCTTTATATTTCCAGTGAGCTGCTATTCCAAACTCAGCTGTTTTATGCATATCAAAAGTACGTATTTGTGCTTCTACTATGCCATCATCATTAAAAAGTGTAGTATGTATGGTACTATACCCATTCTCTTTAGGTAAAGTAATATAATCTTTAAAACGCGATATAATAGGTTTAAAATTTAAATGTAATGTACCTAAAACTTTATAACAGTCAATATCTTCTTTTACTAAAATACGAATAGCAATAAGGTCAAGAATCTCATCAATTCCTATCCCTTTTCGTTGCATTTTTTGATACATAGAGTAGTAGTGTTTTACACGTCCAAATACTTCATATTGGTCTTCCCTAAAACCATTCTCTTTCATAAGTTCATTAATCTTAGTTACAAAGATATTTAGCTTTAAATGTAAGTTCTGTCTATTACCAACTATATAGTCATCAATGCTTTTATAAGCATCAGGGTAAATATACTGAAAACTTAAATCTTCCAAACGGTTTTTAAGTTGAGAGATACCTAATCGATGGGCAATAGGGGCATAAACTACCATGGTCTCTTCTGATATTCTTACCTGTTTTTCAAGAGGTAAAGCATCAAGTGTTGTCATATTATGCAATCTGTCACATAACTTTACCACTAAAACACGAACATCTTTTATAGAAGAGAGTAACATCTTTCTAAATGTCATAGCAGAAGAGATTAGTTTCTCATTAGAAGTAGAGGGAATCAACTCAACATCACGAATAACCTCAATTTTAGTTAGACCCTCCACCATAAAGGCTACATCTTCACCAAACATCTCAACAATATCAGAAATAAGATAATCCGTATCTTCTACAACATCATGAAGTAGTGCAGCAATAACCATCGTTTCATCATTTGAAATAAGTGCCGTTATAGCTGCTACAAGTATAGGGTGAATAATATAAGGTTCACCACTTTTACGCGTTTGATGAACATGTGCCTCTTTTGCTAGTGTTAGTGCTTTAACAAAAAGAGAAGAAGAAATTTCGTGATATGCGTAGAGAAGTTTTTCAGCCTCTTCTACGGTAGTAATATTCCGTGCTTTTTTTAATAAAGCCTCCAATTATTTACCCTTCGCAACTAATTACGATTTTACCTTCTGCAATCTCAACTAAAGCGATATCAGCAAATTTTTCTACTTTTGGATCCATATCTACTAAAGGTGATGCTCCATTAGCAATCTCATTTGCTCTTTTACCTACAGCTGCTGCCAATAAGTATCTGTCAAAATCGACTCTCTCTAATGCTCTTGCTGTTAACTTTTCTATTTTCATATCTCTTCCTAACTAAATTAATTTTTATCTTATGATTTGTCTTCTACAATAGAACATAAACTTCTATCACCCTGAACTATTTTTAATAAGTTACCTTTTTCAAACATATTACAAACAATAATAGGTAAAGCATTGTCTTTTGCCAAAGCAATCGACGTATCATCCATCACTTTAATGTCATCTTTCAGTGCTTCATCATAAGTTATACTAGATAATTTTACTGCATCAGAAAACTTATTTGGGTCTCTATCGTAAACGCCATCTACTTTTGTAGCTTTTATGATGACTTCTGCACAAATTTCAGATGCTCTTAGCGTTGCTGCCGTATCTGTTGTAAAGTAAGGGTTACCTGTACCTCCAGCAAAAACAACAACTCGACCTTTATCTAAATGTCGCTTAGCACGACGAACAATAAATGGCTCACCAATCTCTTGCATATCAATAGCTGAGACGAGTCTTGCATCTAAACCATTATGTTCAAATGCTTCTTGAAGAGCAATTCCATTAATAGCCGTTGCCAACATACCCATATAATCCCCAGAGGTTCTCTTAATAACACCATCAGCAGCAGCAGTAACACCACGAATAATATTTCCTCCACCAATAACTACAGCAACGCTAATACCGTTATCTACTAAAGATTTGATCTCTTCAGAAATAAAATGCAATATTTGAGTGTCGATACCAAAACCATTTTCTCCAGCTAACGCTTCACCAGAAAACTTTACTAGTACTCTTTTTTCTACCATTTTTGCGACCTCTGTTTTAAGATGCGATTTTACCGAAATGGTCTTAAAATTGGTTGACTTTTGTTATACTAACAGACACAAAAAAATTAAAAGAGTAAATATGTCAACTTTAACAGCCGAAGATAAAAAAATTATTGAAGATAGTATTAGAAATATTCCAGATTTTCCGAAACCAGGAATTATCTTTAAAGATATCACCACCATTTTAAACAATGCAGAAGCTTTTAGCACGCTAATGAACCATATAGAGAAACGTTATAAAAGCTACAACTTAGACTACGTTGCAGGTATTGATGCCCGTGGGTTCATATTTGGAGCTATCTTAGCAGACCGATTAAACATAGGCTTTGTCCCCATTAGAAAAAAAGGGAAACTCCCCTATACTACTGTTTCAGAAAAGTACACATTAGAGTATGGTTTTGATGAAGTAGAAGTTCACATAGACGCATTTCCAAAAGAAGATGCAAGAGTATTACTCATAGACGACCTCATAGCCACAGGAGGAACAGCAAAAGCAGCAGCCTCACTCATAAACAAAGTTGGAGCCAACTGTGTAGAAGCATGTTTCATAGCCGAACTAGACTTTTTAAAAGGGCGTGACGGAATAGAAGCAGATGTTTATTCTGTTTTACATTTCGATTAAGCTTTTGAACTGCTGACGAGGCTAAAGCCATCGGTTCCTTATATGCCATCTGCATTTTCGGAATCGGCGTGTTTACACCCGAACTATTTTAATATAATTTTTTATCTTTTATTTCTTAACCCAAAATTTGACGTTTAACATGGTCAAAACTACAATAAAATAATTTGTTTTTAAAATTGAAATGAAAGGTGGCTCCGGATGTTGGATTCGAACCAACGACCAAATGATTAACAGTCATCTACTCTACCACTGAGCTAATCCGGAACAATTATGAAAAAAGTTGGAGTCAACTTTTGTATTTATATTTTATGGCTCCGGATGTTGGATTCGAACCAACGACCAAATGATTAACAGTCATCTACTCTACCACTGAGCTAATCCGGAACAATCAATAAAAACTTACCGTTTAAATTGGAGTGCGATTATAGACAAAAATCTTCTTTATGTCAAGAGTTTTTTAATTTTTTTAACATAAAAGCTCATGTTGGTTATATTCTAATTCTTTTTGTCTAATTTAATTAATATTAAGACTCCATATTTTATGGTTTTATATAGAAAAGATATCCACCACAATCAAGCTTATCTATTTTTTTCTCATTCATTAAAACTTGAAAATTATTTTTACTCTTACTATCAAAAAGCACATCTATATCTTCTTGTGTCAATGGTCTCTTTTTTAGCGTTTCTAAAATATCTTCTTGACTATAATATGAAGGCTTAGCTGTTACTTTTTTTCGAGAAGCTATATAGATAGGCAGTGAACTATCAAATTTTAAAGAGATTTTACGTAACTCTTCATAGCTTAAAGCTTCAACCTTATAGGCAGGTGGTCGGTCTATCGTCCCTATATCAACACGTGTAGGTTTTAACTCTAATAAGTAACTGCTTAGAGCCTCTATCTCTTCATCACTATCATTAATAGTTTTAACCATAAGAATCTCTAGAATAAGTGGATTGTAGAACTTTTTCTTAAATTCCAACATTCCCTTTTTAATTTTTTCTACATCTATACCATCATGAGACCTATCTAAACGTTTTAAACAACGACTTGTGGCACAATCAAGAGAAAGTTTTACGGTATCAAACTTCATCAAGGCTTCTTGAGTCTTCTCATCATCTATTTTCGCTGCATTAGAAAGTATCAGCGTTTTTATAGAACCTTTTACTCTATTTATCTCATCCATTAGTTCTGACAAGTATGGATAAAGTGTCGGCTCTCCATTGGCTGTAACGGTTAGTGCATCTATATCTTGATGGTTTTGTAATGAGCTATTCAGAGCATTCATAATCTCCTCTACAGAAATTATATCTTCATACTCATCCATCGTTTTAGCTGGGTCAAGTTCACAATATAAGCAATCAAAGTTACACTGTTTTTTAGAGGGACTTAGGTCAATACCTAAAGACTTTCCAAAGCGTCTGGAGTTAACAGGTCCAAATATAATATTCATCTATTTACTTTCTAAGTTTTTTTTATACATTATATCACTTTAGCAAATGATTTACAAATCTACACATTAAGCTTAAGTTCATAAATTAAATATTAAAATCAATCAGTTTAGCATAAATGTTTTTGATATAATAGACTCAACATTACTTAAAAGGAACAGAATGAAAAAAATCACAACCTATACAGCCATTGCTTTAGCATCTATTTTACTTACAGCTTGTAGTCAAGAATCAAAAGTATCAACACATGAATCAACTGAACATGCTGAACATGCAACTGCTCACCATAAACATTGGGGGTACTCAGCAGATGTAGGACCTAGTCACTGGAGTACATTAGATGATAAGTTCCATATGTGTTCAGAAGGTAAACAACAGTCACCAATTGACGTTGTATCTACCAAGGATATTGAGTTAGCTCCTCTTAACATTAACTATGGTCAAGGTTCAAAAAGCATTATTAATAATGGACATACCGTTCAAGTAAATATTAAAGGTGGAGATACACTAACTATCAATGGTGAAGCCTATGAATTAAAACAGTTTCACTTTCATACACCAAGTGAAAACCATGTAAATGGACAAGAGTTTCCTTTAGAAGCACACTTTGTTCATGCAACTAAAGATGGTAAATTGGCTGTTATCGCTGTAATGTTCCAAGAGGGCACAGAGAATCCAACACTAAATAAAATAGTAAAAAGTTTTCCATTAGAAAAAAACCAAGAGGCTAAACTTGAGTTTACAAAAGAGTATTTAGATGTTGTTATGCCACCAAAGAGAGACTACTACCACTTTATGGGGTCACTTACAACACCACCATGTAGTGAACAAGTTAACTGGTTTGTACTTAAGCAACCACAAACAGCTTCAGCTGCACAGATTGCTGCTATGCATAAAGAGATTGGTATGAATAACAATCGTCCTGTTCAAGCAAGTAATGGTAGAACTATCGAAGACTAATCACCAAGAGGTACAGTAAGTTGTACCTCTTTCTTACAGCTCCCTCTGCAACTCCTAAAAAACTTATTTTTATGCTAAACTTTCAAAAAATAAATTTTAGTAAAAAAGGAAAACTCCATGGATGGAACACTTAGAAAAAATATCAAATCTGGTCTAGCTGTAGGCATTGTTCTAAAAGAAGACCAAAGCTCTGGCTACATTACAACAGGAACGGTTAGAGATATTTTAACCAAATCACCCAAACACCCACACGGAATCAAAGTGCGTCTTATAGGTGGTGATGTTGGTCGCGTGAAAGAGATTTATTAATCTCTTTTTGAAGCTCTCTGACACTCTTTAACAAA
>JALUKQ010000024.1 GCA_027056485.1 Campylobacteraceae bacterium
AGAGTCTTTACTAGATGATGCTCTACAAAAAGATAGAGGATTAACCGTTCAGATAAAAGCGTGTTTAGAGGGTTTTGAAGAGAAATATCCTAACAGTGAACGAAATAAGAAGCAAAAAGAGACAGCCGAGGATTTGGCTGATGAAGAGGTAACAGTAGGTGTACTAAATGGACCAGCAGGGTGTGGAAAGACAAAGATAGCTTTAGAATGGGCTTTAAATACCTCTGCTAAAAAAATTTATTGGGTTTGTCCAAGGGTTCAAGTGTGCGAGGGGATATATAATGATTTAAGTTCTCCTGAGTATTTGCCTAATGCAAGTATTGAAATAGTTACAGGAGATATTAAAAGAAGAAGAGTGAAGGGGAAAGAAGATAAAGAGGATACTCCTGATAACGAGTTGTTTTCTTCTGATATTGTCATCACAACCATAGACCAAATAGTCAATAGCATTACAACACATAAACATATCACAACACTTATGGACTTTATGAATGCTCATGTGGTTTTTGATGAGTATCATGAATACATTACCATGCAAGGGTTTAACCTACTTTTTGCTGAACTAATAGAGATGAAAAAATATCAACAAGATGATGAAAGTTTACCAAATACTCTGTTGGTTTCTGCTACTCCTAATCCTTTATTTATAGATGAGTTTTTAGGATTAAAAGAGCATATCGTCGATATGATAAGCTTTAATAACTCCTCTTACCAAATAGATTTTATGGAGTATGATGATAAAGATGAATCTACCAACCCTTTGATGCTAGAACAAAAAGAGAAAAATACCTTTGTCATTAGTAACACAGCAATAACGGCTCAAAGAAGTTTTATAGACCATCAAGCCAAAGAAAATTCTATTTTATTTCATTCTAAATTTATAAAAAAAGACAAAGAGTATCTATTTGATGAAATATTTGACTCATTTAAAAAAGAGGGAACACAAAAGTATGATGTGCTAAGAAGTGGTCCCGTTGTACAAGCATCACTCAATATTACCTGTGACAAGATGATTAGTGAAATGACACATGCAGAAAACTTTTTACAACGCTTAGGACGGCTTGATAGGTTTGGAGAGAATGATGAAGTTAATGTTTATACTATTGCTATTACCGATGGAGTGAAGAGTGGTAAATCTAAAGATGGAAGTGCAAGATTTTTAAATGAGTTAGATGCTTTACAGAGTGCAAAGGCTTGGTATGCGTTTTTAGATAATGTTTTAACTAAAGAGAATTATACGATTAATGAGATGTATGCATTTTATGAACAATTTTACGAAGATGAAAATGCCAAAGAGTTTGTACGGCAAGACTTGGTATCGGCTCTTAAAAAAAGTGTAGGGGTCATAGATGCCAATGTGCTTGACCCTAAAAGTTTTCCAAACAAGAAAAAAGATGAAAAAGGAGGGGTAAAGATAAAGAAAAATTCATTACGAGGAAATAGCCTATTTGTTCAGATGGCTAAATGTAAAATAGAGAGTGTTAGTAAATTTGAGATATTA
>JALUKQ010000025.1 GCA_027056485.1 Campylobacteraceae bacterium
AAGCTGCATTAGAAGCAGAGATAGAGTCCCATCTATCCCAAGAGTTAGCAAGAAATAGAAGAAATGGTAAATCTAAAAAGACAATGAAAAGCTCTGTAGGAGAGTTTGAATTAGAAGTACCACGAGACCGAAATAATTCCTTTGAACCCCAAATGGTTAAAAAACACCAAACACATATTAGTGACCAGTTAGAAGAGAAGATGCTATCTCTTTATGCATTGGGTAATAGCTATAGTCAAATAAGTGAACATATAGAAGAGATATATGGTGTACACTTCTCAAAAGCTTCAATAAGCACAGTAACGGATAAAATCATACCAATGCTAACAGAATGGAGAGAGAGACCATTACAAGCTCTTTATCCTTTTAACCTGAGTTCGACAATATTAAACCTTATCTAATCTCCAATAAACCATCATTTGAACTACTAATATTAAGAGAAGAAAGCAATAAATCTCTATCTTTTTGAGAAAAATTGATAGAAGGCTTCTTTTCAAAGTAGGTATATCGTATTAATCCAGCGACCATATTGACCATAAAATTGATAGGACTTCGGTGTCTTGTATGCTCAACATTACACATATTTTTAAGTTGGTCATTAACGGTTTCAATAATAGAACGTTTACGTAAAAGTAGTTTATCTAATAAAGGCATTAATCTATTTTTCATATTTTTTTGATAGAAGTGACTAATGTTATACCCTTTTCAAAAAGAGCTTCAAATAATTTTTTTGAGATATATCCTTTGTCAGCATAGAGTTTACCTGATACATTTTTTAGAACTTCATCTAAAACATCTTCATTTCTATCATCAATATTTCCTTTAGTTAGTTTAGCTCCACAAAGTTCCCCTGTTTCAGTAATAGCAATATGCAATTTAAATCCATAGAACCAACCCATTGTTGACTTTCCTATCTCTGCTATCCCTTCAAAAGTCCAATTTCTCTTAATCCTCTTGTTATGACATACACTTATTTTTGTTGAGTCTATAAAGGTTATTGTATCTGATTTTACCATTCTTTTGAGTTTTAAAAAAGCTATAAGTGGAATCAACGCTGTTGGTATTAACTCTATAAATCTATTGTATGATACCAGATTGGGAAAACATGTTTTTAAATTTCTACATACTGTTTTTAGATAAAAATCTTTGAATGTCCTATTTCCATAACTGTGATAATAGACTAAAATACTCATCACTTCACTAAGTGCAAGTCGTGAATTATACTCTACTCTCTCTTCTTTGTTAGATAATAATCTTTTTCTATATTCCTCTTCAAACTCTTGCATAAAGTCATCTATCTCACAGAATATTTTTGTTAACATTTCTTTAGTCACCTTTCTATTTTTATAGCTTTAAAATTATAAGGTGACTACCCTTTTATGCTTCTTTTTTGTCGAACTCAGGTTTTTATATGGTTAGATGCCATTCACTATAAAGTAAAAGAAGATGGACGTTATATCTCCAAAGCTTTTTATACTGTACTAGGTGTTGGAATAGATGGGAGAAAAGAGATATTGGGATTTTATCTCAATGAAAGTGAAGGAGCTAAATTTTGGTTACAGGTACTAACTGATTTACAAAACAGAGGTGTTGAAGATATACTGATTGCCTCAGTTGATGGACTAAAAGGTTTCCCTGATGCTATAAACTCTATATTTCCTGATACCTCAAGTTCAACTCTGTGTTGTTCATCAAATTAGAAACTCACTACGTTATGTAGCTTCTAAAGACCAAAAAGAGTTTATGAGAGATTTGAAACTTGTCTATAAGGCTGAAACAAAAGAGTCTGCTGAACTGAACTTAGCACCCCAAGGGCATTTCCTCGTTTCACTCACGGCATAAATTAGAAGAAAAATGGGGTAAAAAATACAACCTTGTTATTAAATCTTGGCGTAATAATTGGGATAATTTATCAGTCTATTTTGCTTATCCTAAAGCTATTAGAAAAGTGATTTATACGACTAATATTATTGAATCAGTTCACCGTCAATTTAGGACTTTGACCAAAACTAAAGGTGCTTTTCCTAATGATAATAGTTTATTAAAATTACTCTATATGGGAATTAAAAATGCTGAGAAAAAATGGTCAATGCCTATTTGGAACTGGAGTCTTACCCTCTCTCAACTGGATATTTTTTCGAGGGTAGACTGGATAACGCTTTAAATTTATGATACAATTTTAGGAACTATATGGTGTTGACACAGAATCTTGAACAGTCCCTAAATCTGCTTTTAATTTCCCTTTGGGGGAATTATTTATAATTTAATATTTTTTTAACTGTATCTACTGAACAGAAAAATAGAGCTTCAAATATTGGATTTAATCTTATTGTTTTATCATCTACATTATCAAAGGCTTTAAAGTCAAATCCTTCTCCATTATCTCTTAGTGCTGGTCGTACTGAAAAGGTTATTGGGCTTAGTGTTTTTATTAAATTTATAGTATTTTTATACTCTTTCCCCTCTTTATCTTTTAATAGATTACCATTTTCAGTTTTTTCTTTTCTTAGTTTTTTAATAAGTAGGACTTTGTCATTAAAAATAGTTTTTCCCCATTTTACATCTCCAAGATCAAATAGAAAGTCTTGATGTCTGCTCGTAAGAGGATGTGGAGATGCATCTCTAAGAGCTTCAATAAGTTGAAGAAAAAAGTTCAGACCACCATAGTTGGTTGATACTGTAGTTAAAATATTGTGATAATGAAGTTTCTCTTCATCTGTTAAGTTGTTAAAGTCACACATGGACTTCCTTTATGTTTTAAATTAAGGAATTATACTCTATTGTTATGTTGTTTCTTGCCTTTTTTTCTAATTTTATAAGTCATTAGTTATTTTCTATAAATCTTTTTTAAACTGCTGTAGCCATGCTATGTCTTCCTTGCTTAACTTTCCTATTCTATTTATAAGACTTTTTTTAATAGACTCTAAGTCTTCTACTTCCAAATACTCTAGGTAATTGGGGTTAATGGTAGTGTTTTCCTCTGGTTTGTAGCTTAATAGAGCTTCTATCTCTTTTAATAATTCATCTTTAATATCCATGTTGTATACTAGCGAAAAAATTATAAGGATTAACCATGTTAGAGATAGGTGATGCTATACCAGCTTTTTGTTTACCCAATCAAGATGAAGAGGAGATATGTTTTAGAGATATCAAAGGACGATGGGCAGTAATTTATTTTTATCCAAAAGATAATACTCCTGGATGTACCACTGAGGCATGTGCATTTACAGAGGCTCTACCAGAATTTACAGCTCTAGAGGCTATTATTTTAGGAGTTAGTCCAGATAGCCCTAAAAAACATAGAAATTTTATAGAGAAGAAAAATCTAAAAATTACACTCCTTGCAGATGAAAGTAAAGATCTTTGTAAAAGTTTTGCTGTGTGGCAACTTAAGAAGTTTATGGGAAGAGAGTATATGGGTGTAGTAAGAAGTACTTTCCTAATTGCTCCTGATGGGACTTTGGCGTATAAGTGGGAAAAAGTTAAAGTAAAAGGTCATGTAGATGAAGTAAAAGAGAAATTAAAAGAGTTACAAGCGTAATATTTATATGTAGGGGGCAGACTGATGTGTCTGCCCACAGGGTTTATAGTTTAAAATAGATCAAAGTCATTATCAGGGTTTGTCTCTGATTCTGTCTCCGTAGGAAGAGGTGAAATATCGGTATATAATTCTGTTATCACACCATTTTTTGCATTGTAAACACCTTCTGGACGTGTAAATCTTTTAGGCATATCTGGGTACATATTATGTAACTTCTTTAAAAAATATGCAAATGCAGGTGCAGATGTACCACCACCTGTACCACCCCGTCCTATAGGTTTGTTGTTATCTCGACCCATCCAGACAATAACCTCTTCAGCAGGGGAATACCCACAAAACCATGCATCAACATTTTTGTTAGTTGTCCCTGTTTTACCTACTACTTGTACTCCTGGTACTTGTGCATTTCTTCCTGTCCCTCTTGTTACAATATCTTTTAAAATATCAGTCATAAGGAATGCTTGTTCCGGTGTGGTAAAGTCAATAATCTCTTGAGTTTTACTCTCATAGATAACTGTGCCATTTCTAGATAAAACTTTTGAAATAAGTTTTGGCTCTATCATATGACCACCATTGGCAAAGGCAGAATAAATCTGAGCCATTTTTACAGGACTAAGACCTAGGTTTCCTAAGGCTATAGACATGTCTTGTGGGATATGAGGAATATTCAATTGTTTAAGTTTCTCAAAGATTCTCTGTACCCCAACTTCTGTTACAAGGTTAATGGTAGCAAGATTTCGTGAGTGAACCAATGCTTCTCGTAGTTTAATAAATCCTACAAAGTTACTCTCATAGTTTTTAGGTCGCCAGATTACCCGTTTACCATTTTTGTAGTACTGAAATGTTCTTGCCACATCGGTTAGTTCTGTTGCTGGATTATAGCCTAAGTCTAGGGCAACTTGATAGATAAATGGTTTAAATGCAGAGCCAGGTTGACGCGTCATCATAGTAGCTCTGTTAAAGGCAGATTTTTTATAGTCTACTCCACCTACCATTGCTTTTATGTTACCTGTATTGTTTTCTACTGCAAGTAAAGCTCCATTTAATGTAGTAGTGTTAATATTTTCTTTTTGTTTTTTTACAATCTTTTTATGTGCATATCTTAATGCCTCACGAGCAATTTTCTGTTGCTCCATATCGATAGTTGTGTAGATAGTATATCCACCACTTTTTACATCTTTAAAGCCCTGTTTCTTTAGTCTTCTAACTACTTCATCTGTAACATATGGAGCAATATTTTGAGTAAGTGTATCTTTATAAATAGTAGGAACTTCTTTTACTGCTTCTATATATTTGTCATGGGTTATCCAACCGAGTTTATTCATTCTGGCTAAAATAGTACCAGCACGAGTCAGAGCTTTGTCTAAGTGTCTAGTTGGGTCATAAGAAGTTGGAGCCTTCATTAGACCAGCTAACATTGCAGACTCTTTAAGTGTTAACTCATCTAGCTCTTTACGAAAGAATCCTTTTGCAGCTGTTTTAACACCGTAATAACCATGTCCAAAGAACATCTCATTGAGGTAACGTTCTAAAATCTGTTCCTTAGTCAATTCATTCTCTATTTTCATAGAGAGTATAGCCTCTTTAATTTTTCTAGAGTAACTTCTTTCATTACTTAAAATAGTATTTTTAACAAGTTGTTGTGTTAAGGTACTTCCACCTTCTACTTTGTGTCCTGCTTCAAAGTTTCGAAGAGCTGCACGTATGATTGCATCTGGGTTAACACCATTATGTTCAAAAAAGCGAGTATCTTCAATAGCAACTAACGCTTCAATAAGATATCCTGGCATCTCATCATAAGTTGCATAAAGACGATGTTGACCATCAAAAATATAGGCAATTTTTTCTCCTTTAGCATCTAAAATAACAGATGATGTAGGTGGGTTATAGTTTATAAGCTTATCTGCATCGAGTTTTATCTCATTGTAAGCGTAGATAAATGCAGCAAAGAGTGCAATGGCAAAAACAATTACCAACACAATTGAGCCTTTAATCAGTTGATTAACCATAGATTATTTCCTTTTTTAACGAATAAGTGATGATTATATCTAAATTTTGTTTTTCTTTAGATTTTGGAAAAATTTTTCTAAATCTTTTTTACTAGAACCCAATCTTGGTATAACTCTCAAAATAGGCTTTTCTACGGTAGGCTGACGAATGGCTCCAACTAAAAACCCTTCTATTATAAGTTGCTGTTGCATCTCCATTGTAGTGGTATTTGAAGGCATCTCTATAGGTAAAATAAGAGATTTTTGTTTAAGACCCAAATACTCTTCTATTATTTCATATCTTTTTTGAATTTTTCTGAAGTATTTTTGACTATTTTTTACCACATGTTCTATGTTTACAAATGCTAAAGCCGTGTCTATAACTGAGGGTGCAGTAGAGTAGATTATGGGTTTCCCACGGTTCACTAAAAAAGAGACAATGTGTGAAGAGGCTAAAATATAAGCTCCATAACTTCCATAAGCTTTTCCGAGTGTTCCCATTTTAATATGTCGCTCATGAGGTTCTATGTTATAATGTTCAAAAATACCAAGCAGGTTTTCACCTATGACTCCAGAACTGTGTGCTTCATCGACTATCATCAATGCTTCATATTTATCTGCCAAATCAAAGATGTTTCTGTCACATAAAGCACCTGACATAGAGTAGACACCCTCAACAGCAATAATTTTACGCCCAGCCTTAAATTTTTTGAGTTTCTCTTCCAAGTCATTTGGGTCATTATGTTTGAATGTCACAACCCTATCTCCCAAAAGCCCAGTAGTCATCATGCCCGAAGCATGGTACTCTTCATCTATAAAAAGCATGTCTTTTTTACGAACTAAAGCTTCTATAAGCGAGACATTGGCTAAAAAACCAGAACCTACTACAATGCCTTCTTCAAAGCCATTGAGTTTGGCTAAGGTCTGCTCAAATCGCTCATGAATTTCATGATAACCATTAACCAATATACTTGCTTTAGGTGCGTGGTTATTGTATTCATGGAGAAGATTCAGAGCTTTTTTTAGTTGCTTTTTATTGTTGGCTAAACCTAAATAGTCATTTGAGGCAAAGTCTATTAACGCTTTGTCCCAAATTTTTCTTTGGCGAAATCGTCCTGCTTTTTTTATGGCATTTAGCTCTTTTTGGTACATCATTAGAGAATTATTTCACTATTAAAGTTTAAAGAGTCTAATACGGGGGGTACACTAATTTTCATATTATTAACTTTTAGTCCATTATTTTCTATTGCTTGATTGAAATTATTTAAGTTTTTAACAAAATTATGAGATATGTTTTTTATATTATTACAGACTCTAAGTTTAGGTTCTCCATTTAAATCGTATACTCTATGAATTAAATAATTATTATTTTCTTGTATAAATTTTAATTCTTGAGAAGAAAAAATCATTTTTTGTTCAAATTTATAAGATGTTGATTTTGCATCAGAATAAATTTTTTGATTATTATTATTTATAATTTCAAAGTCAAAAGGAAACCCAGATTCACTATTTTTATTAACCCAAATAAAATTTTTAATGGTTTTAGCAATTTTTTCTTTTTCTAAAAATTCATTAACTAAAGCTTCACCTTCTTTTCCTATTTTTTGAAAAAGTTTTTGTGCTTTTTCTATATCATAGCGTTTAGGATTAATTCGATGTAAAAGGTTGAACTCTTGGGTTTGAGCTAGAATTTCTAACTCGGAGATGTAGGAGAAGTTGAGTGTATTGATTTTTGTATTTAAATAAAAGATAATTTTTTCAAATATAGGAGAGTTCCTTGTTAGTGTACCTCTATTTAAATTATCTAAAAATTGAATAAAATAGTTATAGTCAGTTGAGCCTTCTTGAAAAAGTATAAAAACAAGTTCTTCATTTTCAAGTCCAAACCATAAGATATACCAAGAATTAGTATTTTCAAAAGATGCTATGTCTCTAATAGCTTTTCCTAAAGAGTCAAGTTTTTTATCTTGCAATTCGTTAAGTGTTCCCATTCTTATTTTAGGACTTCTAAATGTACCATTTGGAGTTCGGATTGGGTCTAAAAGAGAGATAGTCTCATATATTTTACTCTCATAAATAAGTTGAGCAGAGGATTCTTGTTGATAGTTAGTAATAAAGTTGAGTGTCTCTTCATATAATCCTATATGTGTTTGATTACTAGTTTGACTTCTTCCTAAGTCAGCATCTGATAATTTTTTATATCCAATAACGGCATTGTCGTGTAAATTAAAAAACATCAATTCTCCTTTTCAATTAAATAGTCTAAAATAGTATAAACAGTATTAACGCTTACAGCATTTCCTGCTTGTTTATAGAGTTGATGATTACTAATACCTGCTTTATTTGCATTAAGAAAAAATTTTTCATCAAATCCTTGAAGTTTCAGTGTCTCCCATGGGGTTAGTTTTCTAATTTTATGTGTAGCCTCTTCTTCTTTAGAAAAACTATTCTTTAAGTAACTTGTTGGACACTCAGCATCTAAAAATTCTTGTGAGTAGTAGTTGTCTTGACATGCTCGGTGCATCTTAACCATTGTTGCTGTTAATGGTCGTGCGATGAGTTGATTTATTTGTGAGTTAGATTTAAAGTTTTTTGTGCCATTCGATAAAATAGTAGGTTTGATTTTTTCAGATAAATAATATTTATCTTCAACTTTATGTTGGTCAAGGATTCCATCCATGACATTTTTATAGGTTTTAATACTTCTATTTTGAAGTTTAGAAAAATGTTTTTGGATTAATTTTGTATCAAAAATATCAGTTGGGGTATTTAAATCTTTTCGACTAGCAAAAATATAGAGTCTTCTTCGATGTTGTGGTAAACCAAAATCAGAAGTATTTAAAATATCTTCTTGCACATTATAACCATGTTCTTCAAGCTCTTTTTTTAGTTGTTGATAGGTTTCACCTTTATCATGGGTAAAAAGATTTCGTACATTTTCAAGTAAGATATATTTTGGCTTTTTAATATCTATTATTTTCATAACAGAAAAGAAAAGTCCACCCCTTTCATCTTTAAGTCCTAGTTGTTTCCCCATCATGCTAAATGGTTGACAAGGAAAACCACCAAATACAATGTCAAAATTAGGCAGGTTTTTTATCTGTTCAGTATCTTTTACAAAGTGTTCAATATCACCTATTTCAATCTCATCTTTAGTGTTATAGTTGGCTTTATAGGAGATGACTGCATATTTATCTATTTCAGAAAAAGCAACACACTCTGTTTTTTTCCCTAAGTCTTTTGCTAAAAGTTCCAAGGCTCTACGAAATCCACCAATACCTGAAAATAGGTCAATATATCTTAATGTTTTTTCATTCATTGGAATCTCCTAAGTGCTTCATTATATTGCGTCCAATTACTTCTGCTAGTTTAACAGGTACAGCATTTCCAATTTGAGCATACCATCCATTATTGGCACCCATAAAAACAAAATCATCAGGAAAAGTTTGAATTCTTGCTGCTTCTCTAGGGCTAAGTCCTCTTGGTTCATTGGGGTGTATGTACATATTACAATCATATTTCATATGTGAAGTAATAGTTTTAGAGGGTTCTTTTTCGTTTAATTTAAAATATTTATCTTTAAACATATGGTTACGACTCTTATAAGGCATAATATCTTCAATAGATTCATGTAAAGAGTTTGCTCCTTGTGGTAGCCGTGAATATATCTCTACATCTCTTTCGTTATTATATCTGTTTATATGATTGCATAAATAGTTTGTTTCTTTGGAATTGATAAATTTCATATATTGAGTCTTAGGCATAGCATATTTTCTAAATTTATACCCAATACTATCATTTTCTAATTTAGAAGCATTTTTTATTTTCTTAGGTTCAAGAGGGGGCAATGATTTTAAGGCATCTTTCAATTTAAACGATGTTGTGGTTATTTTTTCTTTTAAAATGTCTTTTATGATTTCTGAGGCACTTATATGCTCTAACCTGCTACCAATTACAAAAACTCTTTCTCTATTTTGGGGTATGTTAAAATCTTTGGCATTGAGTAAAATAATTTCGATAGAGTAATTTTCTCCTACTTTTTTATGAAAATCATTTTTAATTTCATCTGACTTATTCATCATTCCTTTGACATTTTCCATAATAAAAAACTTAGGTTGAATTAAATGTAATAGTTCTAAATAATATTTATAAAGCTCATTCCTTGGGTCATCTAAAATGGGTTGTCTATTTGCCATAGAAAAACCTTGACAAGGAGGACCACCAATATAGAGGTCAATATTTTGAAAATGATGTTTGTAGTTATTAAAATTTTTTACAAGTTTTTTTATATCATCGCAAAAATAGTTCTCTAAGGGAAGTTCACGGTTAAAATAGTAGCTTTCAAGAAATTTAGGTTCTATCTCATTTACAAACACAGGATTAAACCCTACATTCTCCATACCTAAACTTAGACCTCCACAACCTGCAAAGGTATCTACAAAAGAGAATTTTTTATTGAGTTTTGTTTTATTAATAAATTTTAGTAGAGTGGAGGATATTATCTCTCTTTTTTCGTTTAAAGTATAGATAAGTTGATTCAGTCGTTGCCACTGTTTATCATTTAGATTTAAATTATATTTCTCATCATAAATCATATTATATTCAGTATAAACATTTATATTTTCAATGTTCAGAAGTTTTTCTATATCAACAATAAGTTGTAATATTTTAGCTTTATAGTTTTTTGGAAAAAAACTATAATAAAATTCAACCATTCACTTATTCCTTTTAGTTTTTCTAATTTTACTGTTTTTTTTAATAAGTTACCTGAAATATGTCAAATTGTCATACTTTTTTCTCCTACACATTCAACCCAATAATCTCAAAACGATTATTGACTTGACGCATAAATTTGTAATATTTTATCTCATCAGGCTTAGCATACACTGGCTCAGGAGTTACAAAAACAATCCTAAATCCACGGCTGTTGGCAAAGTGACGTAGTAGGTCTTGGTTGTGACTATGAAGGCGTGAAACTTCGTCGAGAATAAGGAAAAAGGTTGACTGTTTCTCTTGGCTATAGAGTCCTAAAATAGAGACGGCTAGTGCCATTTTAAGTAGAATTGTTCCCCCCGTGGAGCTTTCATTTTTTATCTGTGTGACATTAGATTTTGTGCTTCCATTTTCAGTAAACTCTAAACTCAAATCAATGGTATCAAGCAGGGTAATGGCTCCCCCTTTGAGGGTGCTTTTTATCTCTGAGAGTAGGTTGGCAACTTTTTGTAAATCTTGATTGGTTTGAGGTTTGTCAAAAAAGAGTGAGTCACTTTGGTTGGTAATGCTTAGGTTTTGGACCAAGGTATTCATCTCTGTGAGTAGGGTCATAACACTTCTTTGGTTGCCTACCTCACTCTTTATTTTAATGTCCCGTACAATCGAAAAGTCAATGGTGGAGAGGTTTTTATTGATTTTACGAACCTGCTCTTGGAATCTATCTTCTGAGTGTGAGAGGCTTCCGAGTTTGGAAGGAATCTCACTCTTCATAAAGTTAAAATACTTCTCATTGGTGGTACGTTTAAGAGGTTCAAACTGTTTCTCTTTAAAGTCTCGTAGCTCTTGGAGTTGTTCCAATGTCTCTAAGTCATCTGAAAGTAGTTCAAACTTGCTAAAGTTCTCTATTTTAAAACTTATCTCTTTAATGGCGTTGTTTTTGAGGATGTTAAGTTGACTTGCTATCTCTTTAAGGTCAGTTTTGGCTCCTTTGTAGTCTCGTTTTAGCTCTTGATAGGTGCCAATAAGCGTAGCCAAATAAATTGGGGTCTCCTCTTGCTCGTCTGTAACATTCTCAAAGCTAAGGTTTTGGCTCTTTTTTAAACCCTCTTCGAGTTGAGTCATCTCTTCTCTAATCTTTTTTATCGCCTCTTGGGTATGGTTAAACTCTTGAACAATACTCTGCTCTTTAAAGAGGAGTTGACGCTCTAGGTTTTCACGGTTTTGACCTGCCATAACTAGCCGACTTCTTTTTCGTGAGAGACTTTCCATAAACTCACGACGCTTCTCATACTCTTCTAGGTAGTACTTGGCATCTTGACTCTTTTGTAGTTTCTGTTTGAGTTTTTCTATACTGCTTTTTAACTCGCCTACAAGTTCCTCTTTTGAGAACTTTTTACGGTTCTCTTTTCGCTCTTTTATCTGTTTGTCTAGTTTCTCTTGCTCTTTGTGAAGCCATTTTTTAAGACTCTTTTTTTCTACTTTTTCACTCTCTTCAAGGCTCTTTTGGTAAGATTTAAACTGCTCTTGTTGGGTTTTTATAAAGCTATCAAACTCTTTTTTTAATACTTTTATTTTCTCTTTTTGTTCTTGGATAAGTTTCTCTATTTGTCCAATCTTTTGGGTAATGCTTTCTAGCTTTTTATGCTTCTCTAACTCTAGCTCTTTCTCGTACTGAGGGGTAGCGATGCTGTTGATGTGGGTAATTTTTTGACGATACTCCTCAATACTTTGCTCTATGGCTTTGAGTTGTTCTTGTGCTTGTTTCTCTTTATGGTTAAGTCGCTCTAGTTCCCTAGACTCTTGGGCATAAAGAGCTTGTTTCTCCTCTTTATGCAGTTGGCGTAAGTGGGATTTTTGTAGTCGTGCTTTACGAATAGTCTCTTCGGCTTCCTCTTGGGTAGGGATGCTTTTAAGCGATGAGCTATCGAGTTTGATTCCTAGTGGCATCTCGCTATTGGTCACTTTAGGTTTGAGCTGTTGGGTAGGCATGGAGAGTAGGGTACTGTCCATAAAAGGGTAAAGTTCCTTCTCCCATGAAAGACCACTTTGCTGTAAAAACTCTTTAAATGACCCCTTTTTAGTCTCTAAAATACTCTTCTGTGTGGCAATGGTTTGGTTGAGATGTTGACGCTCTCTCCATAAGCTTTGGGTAAGGCTTTTTCGTTGCTGTTGGGTCTGTTTTTTCTGTTGCTCTTTTTGGTATGTTATCTCTTTTAACTCTTTTTTAACACTGCGTTCCTGCTCCTCTTGCTCCTCAATCTTTGATTGATAGGACTTTTTGAGTTTAAATTGCTCCTCTAAAAAGAGGTTGAGCTTTTCTCGGTAGCGTTGTTGTAGTTCATTGGCTTGGCTTTTTTGCTCTTCAAGCTCCTGTTCATCAGTATCTATGGCAATCTTAACCGTTGCTATCTCCCCCTCCATACGGTGTTGCGTATGCTCTTTTTCATTACGTTGCTCCTCTTTTTTCTGGGCGAGAAGTTCGAGTGTTTGTGCTTTTAGTTGTTCTTTTTTGAGCTGTTTTTCACGTGGTAGGTCATGGTCACGGTGTGAACTGAGTTCTAAAATCTCTTGGTCAATACTGTTAAGTGCATTCAGTACATCAGCTTCGAGTAGGGTGAGCTGTTGCTGTTTTAGTAGCAGTTCCTTCTCTAAAAAGGGGAGTTTTAAAAACTGTTGCTGTCGCTCTTTGTAGTGCTGGGGAGCAAATTTTACCTTTAACTCCTCTATATCTTTTATCTCTTTTTCAAGGGTGGCTATCTCTTTGGCAAAGCGTTCACGCATACGGTTGAGAGACTTCTCTTTTTGAGCTTTTTTGTCTTGATGCTCTTGGGCTTGTCGTTGAAGTCGTTCAAGTCGCTCTTTTTTTTCAAAAAGAAGTGGCTCTTCTATACCCTTTCTGTAAGTGATTTGGGATTGAACGCTTTGTAACTGTTTCTCTAGGTTTAGAAGTTGCTCTTGTAGGCTAAAGGCTTTGGCTATACGTTGATGCTCTTTTTCAAACTTACGAAAAAAGAGGTAGCTCTCTTGGAAACTTTTTATCTCATCCATGTATTTCTGATAGTCAAACTCAATGTTCTTCTCTTCCATGTTGAGCGACTTCTGAATGGCACGTTTAATACTGTTGGCATCAACAATGGATTTGTCCACATTAAAGGTTTGGTTAAAGAGTTCTACAAAGACATTGTAGTTTTTAATGTTGGTGATTTTAAAGTCAAGGTATTGACGGTTTTGACCATAGATAATTTCACGGTAACCACTGCTCTTCGAGAGGTGGGTGAGTGGAGCGTCTTTGAGGTACTCTTGTATGGTTTTAAAGGGGTGAAGGGTTCCGTTATCTTGGACTATCTGTTCAATCTCAAATGCTTTTTTAGAAAAACGTTTAAATATCTCTCCATTTTGTTTGTACATAAAGATAAAAAAATCATCAAAAACATAGATAAGAAAAGAGTTTCTCTCATCGGGAAAGTAGTACTCTTTAAAGCTCTTCTTATCGCTACTAATTCCCAATTTTCGGCTGTTGTTGTCGCCTGAAAAGAGGTAAAAAAGAGCAATAATCGTACTGGTCTTTCCTGTTCCATTGTCTCCTGCAAAAAAGATATCTTTGCTAAGGTCTATTCGGGCATAATCAAACTCGGCTGAGTTTATTAAAATCATCTCTTTTAACATCGCTTACACCATGCTTTCTAAGTAAGAGAGATAGTAGTCTAAACTGTTAAGAATAAGGTAGCTGTCTTTGTCATTTTTGTTAATTTTTTCGATAAGGTTCTCCTGTAATAGCCGTTTGAAAAACTGCTCGGTACTCTCTTTTTGGTCACGCTCTTTAAAGAGATATGCCCACTTCTCTTGTAGGTGTTCATCTTGTTTGTTCTCAAAGGCTGTCACAAACTCGGTATAGCGAATGCTACTCCCACTTCGAGCGTGAGGGAGCAGATGTTTTAAAATAGAAATCATCATAAAAACATCTTTATGTCCTTGAACAAACTGCTCTATCTTTTCACTACTAAGGGTATCGGACTGTGAGAGGTAGAAGTAGCCATTCTCTCCGTTAAGCTCGTAACCCAACTCTTGAAGCAGGTTCTCATAAGCAATATAGTTCTCTTCGTTGAGTAAAAAGTTGGCTATTTCGCCATATTTTGCAGAGTTTCGAGAGATAATTACTCCCTTCATCATGGTCTGAAATGCTGTTGCTATGTCCATTGGGCAATCCTTATATCGTGGTCGTTGTAGTGTTGGCTGAGGGTCACATGGGGGTTAGGAGGAATAACAAATTGCAAGTAGATTTTAAAGCTCTCCTCTTTAAGTGAACCACCCTCACTAGACTCCTCTATAAATCGTCGTAGTTCCTCATGTTGGTAAATATAAGTAAAGATATCGTTGCTCCCTTTGGCTTTAAGTCCATCTTTGATGAGTTTGAGGTTGACCAGTTTGAGTTGCTCCTCTTTTTGAGTCTGCAGCGTAAATGTTTTTGGCTCTTTTTTTACCTTTACATTATAGAGGTGTTGTCGAAGTTTTCTAATAATTTTACTGCTCTCCGAGCCATCAGGAAAGGTCTTAATCTGACTCTTTTGGCTACGATGAAGGGTTAAGTAGGCAGTTTTGCTATTGAGCTTTAGCTCCTCTTCTAGGGCTTGGTCTTTCTCTTCTAAAATCTGTGAAGCGAGTTGATGAAGCTGTCTGTTTTGGAGTCGAAGTTTTCGCGTACGCACAATAAAATCTTTGAGACGTTCCAAACTCATAGAGATATTCTCAATAAAGGTCGCCATCTCATCAGAGATACCCTCTATAAAGCTCTTTGTTTTAGGGTGTAGTGTAAAGAGTTCACCATAAAATATTTCGCGTATTTTATTGTTGGCAAGGTTAAGCTCTTCTATTTTTTCTAAAATATCCATCGCTTTTTCTATGAGCAGGTCAAGCTCTAGGGCATTTTCGTTCTCTACTTTAATGAGTAGGGTACGAATCTCTTGGTCACGTTGATTAAGTTTGAGAAAAATACTCTTAAGCAGGGCTAAAATCTCATCGAGATAGTAGGCTTTATGCTCTTGAAGGTAGCGAGATTTCTGCTTGAGTAGCTCTTGAAGTTCAGCATCATAGGTGTTAAAAATTACCCCATAGTCAATACGCCGTAAAGTGACATCTATAAAGTGTCGATAGCTCTGAGCAAGTTCACTCTTCTCTCCAATCTTCACCACCAAGCGTGAAGTAGCCAGTGCATCAGAGGCAGTCTCTTTTTGATTTTTGTAAATCTCATCAAGCTCTTGACGATGCGTGTAGATAAATTCAATTAGTTCTATATGGGTCATATATTAGGTAGCCTGTTTCAAATTTGGGGCGTATTATAACTTAAAAGGTTAAGGGTTTAATGGTTGTAAAAAAGGTAAGTGTTTGGTTTAAGTTACAACCATCTTAAAAGTCGTTCAACATTTAACCCCATGGCTGTTGATTCGTTTCCATGTGCCTGTTTGATGTACTTCTTGCAAA
>JALUKQ010000026.1 GCA_027056485.1 Campylobacteraceae bacterium
TTGGGATACTTTAAATAGTGTTGCTACATGGGATGGAGTGACTATTGAAGATGGTAAAGTTTCCTCTTTACTTCTCTACTCAAACAATTTAAAGGGGGAAATTCCTTCAGAACTAGGGGCATTAAGTAGTTTAAAGAGGTTGTCTTTAACGCATAATAAGTTATCTGGAGAAATTCCTGAATCAATAGGGGAGTTGTCTCAACTGATTTACTTAGAGTTAAGTAATAATAATCTAAGTGGTTCTATACCTTCATCTTTAGGTTCACTTTCTCAGTTAAATGCATTGTATCTTAATAACAATAAATTAAGTGGAAAGATTCCAGACTCTTTAGGTGGCTTGAAGCGTTTGGAGATATTAAAACTTTATGAAAATAACCTTAGTGGGGAGATACCTCATACTTTAGGAGCATTATCAAATTTAGATAGTCTCTCTTTATCAGAAAATAACTTAACAGGTTCTATCCCTGAAGAGTTAGGAGAGTTAACAAAATTAACCTATTTAGATTTAAAATCAAATCAATTGACAGGTTCTATTCCTTCACAACTTGGTGACTTAGAGAGTTTAACAGGAGTCTATTTGCAAGATAATCAATTAGAAGGAGCTATTCCAAGCCAACTAGGTAATTTGGTACGTTTAACAGATTTAGATTTATCAAATAATAAATTAGAAGGAGATATTCCCTCCTCATTAGGGAGTTTGGCTATTTTAAGATATTTAAATGTAGCAAATAATCAATTGAGTGGGAATTTACCTTCTAGTTTACTCAATCTTACTATAATGGACTATTTGAATTTAGAAGGAAACAGATTTGTTTTCTCAAATATAGAGGATATATATTCAGAGCTTGTATATATACCGACATTGATTCTCTCTCCAGAAGTTTTATTGGATAAAAACAGTTCAATAGCAGTTGAAGATAAAATTTCAACGGATACTTTCGTAGCAACAAAAAGTTTAGTTGAAGAGGTAAAACCTACGACTATAACAATATTGAGTGAAGATGAACTGGCACTATTGGAAGTAGCAACGTTACAGATAGTAGGTACAGAAGAGGCAGGAGACTCTTTGGTGGTTGAAAATGAAGGAGAGTGGAGCATAGAGGATGATAAGATTATATTTACACCTTTGATTGCTTTTAAGGGGACACCTAAATCTATTTTCTATACTATAAAAGATAATAATGGTGTAGTATCAAATCCAATAGAAATCTCTATTAAGAAAAATAAAACAGAAGCATTAACCATTAATCTTTTAGAACAAAAGAATGGGGATGTTGAAGGATATTCAGTTAGCATACTCTTGCCTGAAAGTTTTAAAGATAAGTACCCTGAGTATATCTTGAGTGAAGATAGAAAAAAGTTAACGCTTGAGAAGCAAGGTGTTTGGCAGATAGAGGATAATGGCACAGCTACTTTTACTCCTGAAGAAGGGTTTAACGGTGAACCTGATGATATAGAGTATTTAGTATTATCAAAAAGTGGAGATAAATCTGCTGTTGGTATGATTGATATAAAATATAAGTTAACTTCAGAAGAAAATATGAATACAACGGATAATGTAGGATTGTTTGGAATAAAAGAGTTACTACTTATGCTTCTTTTTGGTGGATTATTGGGAATGTTTTATATTGGAGAACTTGAAAATAAGAAATGATAGAATGAAGTTTTAGTAAATATAAATTTGGTATAATACGAAAAATAGAGGATAGCAATATAACTCTATATGTAAATAGGAGAAATCTTTATGAATATTACTATGCTTTATAGTAAACTGCACAGAGCGACAGTGACCGAAGCAAATTTACATTATGTGGGTTCCATTACCATTGACCAAAATTTACTAGATGCTGCAAATATGCGTGTTGGACAAAAGATAGATATTGTAAACATTAATAATGGTGAACGTTTTTCAACATATATTATACCAGGTGAAAGAGGTAAAAAAGATATCTGTTTAAATGGAGCAGCAGCACGAAAGGTGCATGTTGGTGATAAAATCATTATTATCGCTTATGCAAGTATGAATGAAAAAGAGGCTGATGAATTTGAACCTAAAATTGTTATTTTAGAAGATGATAATAGTATAGCACAAGAGTTTAAAGGATTAAAATAATGTTTGAAGGTCTAGACATGAGTAAAATGGGGCAGATGATGGAAGAACTTCAATCAAAAGCCAAAGAGATGGAAGAGCAACAAAAGTCTATAACCATGACAGCTAAAGCTGGTGGGGGAATGATAGAGGTAACAGCTAATGGGGTAGGAGAGATTATTGATATGACCATTGATGATTCTATTTTAGATGATAAAGAGTCACTTCAAATTCTTCTTATCTCTGCTATGAATGATGTTTTAAAAATGGTAGAAGATAATAAAAAGTCTCAAGCAATGGGCATGATGGGTGGTATGAATCCATTTGGCATGTCATAAGTACTAGTCTTTCAATGAAACAACGTATATTATCATATTTTTCAGAAGGTCATAAAAGAAGTATTTTAGCAAAAAAGAATATTATTTTTTCTCTATTTATAAAGTTCTTCTCAATGGTTATTGTTTTTGTAATGGTTAGTAAGTCTATAGATTATTTGGGTAAAGAGGCTTATGGATTATGGGTACTTTTATCAAGCGTATTAGTTTGGACAGCTCTGTTTGATTTTGGGCTGACGAATGGATTACGTAATAAACTTTCTGAATCTTTAGCATCTGAAAATAGTTCTTTTAAGACCAATAAGAATATGATTTCTGCAACCTATGCAAGCATGTTTTTTATAGCATTGGTAACCTATGTTGTTATAGGTTTAATAGTCTATTTTGTAGATTGGAAAACATTTTTTTCTGTTAATCTCTTTACAAATGGGGAGATTCAATCTATATTAATGGTTATATTTTTTGCTTTTTCATTTAATCTTCTTTTAAAACCTATTCATGCAATTTTAAAAGCACTTCAATGGCCATCAGTTATTATGGTTTTTTCATTAGTTGCTTCAATACTCTCTTTACTTTCTCTTTATTTACTCTCTGAATTACATCTAGAAAATAGACTTTTTGCTTATACAATAGTAATATCATTTATACCTGTTATAGTACTTTTTTTGGGTTCTATATATTTGTTTACAAATAAGCTAAAAAGGTTTAAACCAAGTTTTAAAAATATTGATTTTAAATTGGCTAAAAATGTAAGTGTTTTAGGATACTCATTTTTTGTAATTCAATTTGCAGGATTGGTTATTTCTCAAACTGACAATGTAATTATTGCTTACTTATTTGGAACAGAGAGTGTTACAGAGTATAGTGTTGCTTATCGATATTTTAGTCTTTTTTTAATTGGTACATCTATTGTTTTAACACCTTTTTGGAGTGCATTTACAGAGGCATATATAAAAAAAGAGTTTGATTGGATAAAAAAGTCTATTCGTAAGTTACTGTTTACTTTTACAGGAATGACTCTTTTAGTCGCTGTTTTTGTATGGTTTTCTGATGATGTTTATAAAATTTGGATTAATAATGAGATGAATCTTCCATTATCTTTATCTATAGCAATGGGCTTTTATGTTGTTATTTATAGTTTTTCAAATATATTTGTTTACTTTGTCAATGGAACAGGATACATTAAAGTACAAATGTATGTGGGGGTAACAATGGCAATTCTCAACATACCTCTCTCTTATCTTTTTGCACATATTATGGGTTATGGGATAACAGGAGTCATTATAGCCACAACAATTTGTGCTGCAATACCTGGTATATTTTCATATATTCAATATAATAGAATTATCAGTGGTAAAGCTAAGGGAATTTGGATAAAATAATCAAAAATATAAAGTATTAATTATTTTTGTTGAAAAGAATAGTTAAAGGTAGTTAGAATGAATAGTCACTTGGTTGTAGTTACACCTATTTATAAAAAAGATATCTCTAAAGATGAACATTTATCAATAAAATCTTCACTTCTCCATTTAAAAGCGTATGATAAAGTAATCATAGCACCTAATAAGTTTATGAATGATGAAGAGTTTCTTATGATTTGGAAAAACTATGGATATAAAATAGTTTTTTTTAATGATAAGCATTTTGTGAGTGCTGAAGCTTATAATAAGTTTATGATGAATAAAGAGTTTTATAAAGTGTTTGAAAAGTATGAGTATATGTTGATGTATCAACTTGATGTATTGGTTTTTTCAGATTCTTTAGATTATTGGATGTCCAAGCAGATAGATTATGTAGGTGCTCCATGGATTATTGAAGATGAAGATGGAAAGAGGTTCCAAGGTGCTGGAAATGGAGGGCTCTCTCTTCGAAATATTCAAACATTTATAAAAGTACTTGAATCCAAAAAACTTTTTGATAAAAAAGATAAATTTACACGTTTACCTTTAAATTCAAAATTTAGAAATATTTGTATTCTTTGGATTCTGTTACGTTATAATTTGAGTAGAAATCTGGTGTCTCTATATAGAGTATTATATAATGGGCAAGAGGATCGTTTTTGGGCATTTTATGCAACATTTTTTGTTAAAGATTTTAAAGTAGCAACGGTTAAAGAGTCACTATTATTTGCTTTTGAGCGTTACCCAGAATTTTGTTTTGAACAAAATGGGCATGTTTTACCTTTTGGTGTCCATGCTTGGGAACGATACAATCCTCTTTTTTGGGAGAAATATCAAGTAGTAGCATCTAAGTAGGGGGAAATAGTTATGAAAAATATAGGTATCATTGGTACAGGTTTTATTGCAAAGGGATTGGTTAATTTAATAAGTGAGCATCATGAATATCAACTGAGTGCAATTCTGACCAGAACAGATCTCTCTACAAGAAGTGAGTTTCCTCGATCAGAACTTTTGACAAATTCACTTGAAAAACTAATTAAAAGCTCAGATTTAATTATTGAATGTAGTGGTGATGCAATATATGCTACAGAAAGCATATCGAAAATATTAGAAGCTTCTCTTCCTGTGGTAACGATGAACTCTGAATATCATGTTACAGCTGGTTCTTATTTTATAGATAAAGGTTTTGTCACTGAAGCAGAGGGTGATCAGCCTGGATCATTGGCTGTTCTTAATGAAGATGTTATTGCTATGGGCTTTAAACCGTTAGTATATGGGAATATAAAAGGCTTTTTAAATCATACTCCAACGGAAGAAGATATGAAATTTTGGGCTAATAAATCAGGAATTAGCCTCGATATGGTTACCTCTTTTACAGATGGAACAAAAGTACAAATAGAACAAGCTTTTGTAGCCAATGGTTTAGGTGCCAATATTGCTCAAGATGGATTGATTGGACTAGAAGAAGATAATATTATGCTTGGTGGTGCAGCACTGGCAGAGTATGCCAAAAAACTAAATGAACCAATTAGTGACTATCTACTTTCTCCTAAATTACCAGCTGGAGTTTTTATTGTAGCAGAGCATGATGGTGTACAAAAAGAGCATTTAAAGTACTATAAAATGGGAGATGGTCCCTATTATGTAATGGAGCGTACTTTTCATCTTTGTCATTTAGAGATTATGAAAACAGTTAAAAGGGTTTTATCTGGTGGAACAGTACTGCTTAATAATAGTAAAAACCCAAGAATTAGTGTAGGAGCTATTGCAAAAAAAGATATAAAAAAAGATACCTTTATAAAAAAAGGGATAGGCTCTTTTGAAGTTCGTGGTGAATGTATACGAATAGTTGAAAATAAGCAACATCTTCCTATAGGTCTTTGTTCAAATGTTATAATAAAGCGTGATATCAAAGAAGGAGAAGTCATAACTCTTGATGATGTTGAAATAGCCGATAGTATGGCACTAACAGCATGGAGTTCTATTATCTCCAATATGAATTAATCCTCTTAACTGTAACAAAATCTCATAATAATATTAAATCTATTAAAAATATAAGCAAATTGTAATAACCCTTTAGTTACAATTCGCGACCTAAATCTAGGTTTAGGTGAATTCTGCGTGAAGAATTTTTATATAATTTGCACTGATTATATAAGAGTTGGTTGGATAGTAGTTATGATGTTTTTGTTACTACTTTCATCCAACCATGACGCAACGTAAGTGCAAAAAACACAGACAGGAGTAACCAATGAAGGTTAGACCATCAGTAAAAAAAATGTGTGATGATTGTAAGATTATTAAGCGAAAAGGTATCGTAAGAATTATCTGCAAAAATCCAAAACATAAACAAAGACAAGGATAAGCATGGCACGTATATCAGGTGTTGATTTACCTAAGAAAAAGAGAATTGAGTACGGACTAACTTATATTTATGGTATAGGTCTTCATACTTCAAGAAAAATTCTTGATAAAACAGGTATTGATTATAATACAAGAGTATTTGAGTTGACTGGTGCACAAGCTGCAGCAATCCGTAATGAGATTCAGGAAAATGTTATGGTTGAGGGTGATCTTCGTAAGAAAGTTACTTTAGATATTAAGGCACTTATGGATCTTGGTTCTTATAGAGGACTTAGACACAGACGTGGTCTTCCATGTAGAGGTCAGAAGACTAAAACAAATGCTAGAACTCGTAAGGGTAAAAGAAAAACTGTTGGTGCAGCATAAGAAGGTAATGAATAATGGCTAAGAAAAAAGCAAAAAAGAATATTGCTAAAGGTGTTGTTTACGTAGCAGCTACCTTTAACAATACAGTAATTACAGTTACTGATGAAATGGGTAACGTTCTTGCATGGAGTTCTGCTGGTGCTTTAGGATTTAAAGGTTCTAAAAAATCAACTCCTTTTGCAGCAACAGAAGCTGTAGCTGATGCAATGACAAAAGCAATGGAGCATGGAATTAAAGAAGTTGGTATTAAAGTACAAGGACCTGGTTCTGGTAGAGATACAGCTGTTAAGTCAATTGGTGCAACTGAAGGTATTAGAGTAACGTGGTTAAAAGATATTACTCCACTTCCTCATAATGGTTGTCGTCCTCCTAAGCAGAGAAGAGTTTAATCACGCTAAGTGATTTAATTCATATTTAATAGAATAATTAAAGGTATTACAAATGGCAAGATATAGAGGTCCAGTTGAAAAACTAGAGCGAAGACTTGGTGTTGATCTCGGCTTAAAAGGTGAGAGAAGACTTGCAGGTAAATCAGCTTTAGAAAAAAGACCATACCCACCAGGGCAACATGGTCAAAGAAGAACAAAGTTAAGTGAATATGGTGAACAACTTCAAGAGAAGCAAAAAGCTAAGTTTATGTACGGAGTATCTGAAAAGCAGTTTAGAGCATTATTTAAAGAGGCTAAAAGACAAGATGGAAATACAGGGGCAATCCTTATTCAACTTCTTGAGCAGAGACTTGATAACGTAGTTTATAGAATGGGTTTTGCAACTACTAGAAGATTTGCAAGACAACTTACAAACCATGGACATATTCTTGTTGATGGTAAAAGAGTTGACATTCCATCATTTAGAGTTAAAGCTGGTCAAAAAATTGAGATTAGAGAAAAATCTAAAGCTAATCCACAAGTTGTAAGAGCAATGGAATTAACTAACCAAACTGGTATGGTTGAATGGGTAGATGTTGAGCAAGCAAAACTTTTTGGTATTTTTACAAGAATTCCAAATAGAGATGAAATTTCAATTCCAGTTGAAGAGAGATTGATCGTTGAGCTTTACTCAAAATAGTAAGTATTAGTTAAAAAAGGCAAAGAATGAAAAAAATTAAAGTAGCTCCATCACTTCCAACTAATGTTGAAGTGAATGAACTTGGTGAAAATAGATCTGAAGTTATTGCCTACCCTTTTGAGAGTGGTTATGCTATTACTCTTGCTCATCCATTAAGAAGACTTATTTTAGGCTCTTCTGTTGGTTTCGCACCTATATCTATTAAGATAGACGGTGCAGCACATGAGTTTGATAGTGTACGTGGAATGCATGAAGATGTTGCTGTATTTATCATCAACTTAAAAAATATTCGTTTCAAACTTCAAGAGGGTGTTGAAAAATTAGAAGTTTCTTATAGCTTTTCAGGACAACGTGAGATTACTGCAGCAGATTTAGTAAATGATGATGTAGAAATTGTTAATCCTGAAGCATTTTTAGCAACACTTAACGAAGATGCAGTTCTTAACTTTTCTGTGGTTATCGCACAAGGTTTAGGATATGTACAGAGTGAAGATCTTCGAGAGGATGTAGCAACTGATGCTATCGCATTAGATGCTTTCTTTACACCTGTAAAAAAAGCAAACTATGACATTCAAAATGTTTTGGTTGAAGACAACCCTAATTATGAGAAGATTGTATTTGATATTGAAACAGATGGACAAGTATCACCTGTTGATGCATTTACTAATGCTTTAGAGACAATGTATAAGCAACTTTCTGTATTTAATGGAGTGCTTGATGTAGAAATCAATGCAGCACCGATTAAAAGAAGTAACGATGATAGTGAAGTAAGAGCATATTTAGAGCCTATTGAATCTTTAGGTTTATCTGCTCGTTCATTCAACTCACTTGACCGTGCTGGAATGAAAGTTGTAGGAGAGTTAGTACTCATGACGACATCAGAGATTAAAAATATTAAAAATCTTGGTAAAAAATCATTAGATGAGATTGCTGAGTGTTTAGAAAATCTTGGTTATGGTGAAGACTTTGAATTAGCAGACAATACAAGAGTTAATCTTGTTAAGAAAATTGAGCAACTTAAAGAGTAGCTCCTAGAGAAGGAACATTTATGAGACATAAGCACGGATATCGTAAGCTAAGCAGAACTTCTGCTCATAGAGCTGCGTTGTTAAAAAACCTTTCTATTGCTCTTATCAAATATGGAAAGATGGAAACAACACTTCCTAAAGCAAAAGAGCTTAGTAGATATTTTGAAAAACTTATTACAAAAGCTGCAAGTGGAGAAAATGCACATAGAGCAGTTTTTGCACTTTTACAAGATAAAGAGTGTACTAATAAACTTGTAACAGAAATTGCACCAGAGTATGCTGAGCGTAATGGTGGTTATACAAGAATTATTAAGACACGTATGCGTCGTGGTGATGCTGCTCCAATGGCTATTATCGAACTCGTATAGTAGTTATAATTTAAGAGATCCTATTTTTAGGATTCTCTTCTCCTCCTTTTAATCTTACTTATTCTAATTAAATTTACTTTAAACAAGTTTTTTATATAATCATTAATATAAATTAACGATAAAAAATAAATTTAAATATAATAAAGGTGTTAAAATGAAAAAAATACTCTCTAAAATCTTATTATATATTTTCTATAAGCGAGAAGAAAAATTACCTGAAGTTCAAATTTCTATATTAAAACCATAATTTTTTATTAGAGAATTTTCTTTTAAATGTATGTGGTTTTTCTTTTTGAATAGAGTTAATCCATAGTTTATTGATAATAAAATAAATAAGTAGTGATACTACTGTAGAATAGGGTATTGTTCCTACATATAGAGGGATAAGTATACTGTCCCAATTATCACTGAACCAATCTAAGGTCAATTCAATATTATCGAGCCCTTCATTTCCTAAGATAAAGTTACCTGTTTGATACTCCATATAATACATAAAAGGCATGGTGATAGGGTTACTAAGCCAGACCATTGAAATAGCGATAGGTACATTAAATTTAAAAAAAGGTGTCATCGCTAAAACGGCTAACATCTGCATGGGCATAGGTATGAATCCCCAAAAAAGACCAATAAGGACACCTCTTGATATAGACTTTCGGTTAATTGATAAATATTCACGAGGAATTTTATATTTATGAATAAATTCATCAAGTTTATTGTTTCTTTTTTTTCTCTTAAAAATTTTACGAATCATATATTTGGCCATTGCTTAGTTTAATTTTGTATTGTAATCTCTATATCTTTATAGACTATTGAATTATGAGGATAATAGATACAAGCAAAGGCTTTATGGTACTAAAAGTTAGCACATAATTATAAGACCTTGACAAAGTTTGAGATATAATGTATAAATAGAATAATAATTAAATAAAGGAGAAGCTAGTGCTTCCATTTACAGATGATGAATTAAGACCTATTGTAGAGTCATTATTAGAGAAATCCAAAGTTTGGATACAACAAGATGGTGGAGATGTTACACTTATAGATATAAAAAATGGTACAGTTTTCGTTCAGTTACAAGGTGCTTGTGTAGGTTGTGGTTCTTCAGGGACAACAATTAAGTTTGGAATAGAAAAAGAGATGAAAACAATGATTCATCCTGATATTACTGTGATGAATGTTCCTCATGGTTGGGAAGATAAATTGGATCAGTTAGGATAGTAATGGCGAAGATAAGTCTTGATACATTTCTCGCTAGAGCAGAAGAGTTGTTTACTTTAGGAAAATATGAAAATGCACTGACTACTTATGGATTGCTTTTGAAGGAGTACCCATCGCATTCAGATGCACAAATTGGTGTCTATCTTTGTGATATAGGTATGGAGAGTGCAGAAGAGGCTCAGGCTTTGTTCGACTATTATCAAATTATTAAAAGTGAACAAGAAGATGCTGGTGAAGTAATGGTTAAAATTCTTAGTTCTTTAGATAGCGATAAAAATGAAATCACTAAACTATTAAAGTTAGATGGTGATAAATTAGAGTATAAAGATGGGATTGGCTATGAAGAGTTTCTAGAATTTATAGAAGAACGTGGAGATTTTAAACGTGCTTTTGAAGATGTAATGTTTTCAACAAAAGTAATTTTAAAGAATAAAGAAGAGTATATCTCATTTATAACAGCACTTATAGAAAAAGGTCAGCAGGAGTTGGCGTTACAATTTTTAGATTCTGTAGGTAATGCTTTTGAAAATGATCAAGATATTTATGCTCTTTATCATAAACTAAAAGAAAAAAAGTGAAATTAGACTATAACATAGATAACTACAAATATATTACAGATGATACAACAGCTATTACAGATGATACACAGTTTTTATTAACAGCACAAAATAAAAAATATTTTGATAGCTTAGATAATAAATCTTCTTTTATTACCCCTTTAGAGCTTATAGAAAAATGGGATATCAATAAATTAAAAGTTGTAGGTGTGACGGGGACAAATGGAAAAACAACTGTAACAGCTGCTATCTATTCCTTTCTATTAGATTTAGGAGAGAAGCCTGCACTTTTAGGAACACGTGGTTTTTTTGCTAATGATGAACGAATCGAAGATAAATCGATGACAACACCTTTTATTTTACATATTCTTAATAGTATGAGAGTTGCTAATGAAAAGGAGTGTAACTACTTCATTATGGAAGTTAGTTCTCATGCTATTCATCAAAAAAGGATAGAAGGATTAACATTTGCATTAAAAGTACATACCAATGTAACATCTGACCATTTAGATTATCATGGAACAGTTGAAGAATATAAGAGAGTCAAAAGCTCTTTCTTTTCAGATGAGTCACTAAAACTTCTAAACAAAGATGATATTAAAAATATAAAATATAATCCAATAGGAGCTCAAAGTTATGGAGTGGATGAACCTGCAACTTTCAAAGTTCAGGCTTTTTCACTACAACAAGGTATAACAACAGGTATAAAACACTTGAATACAGAGGCAACTTTTCACTCTCCAATGGTTGGTTTGTTTAATCTCTTTAATCTTATGGCAGCTATTGGAGCTTGTGTTATGTTAACAGGACGTAATGTTGCAGAGGTTTGTGAAGTGGTAGAAAACTTTGCTGGTGTGGCAGGTCGCATGGAAGTGGTTTCGCGTAAGCCATTGGTAATTGTAGATTTTGCTCATACTGATGATGGTATGATTCAAGTGTTAGATAGTATGAAAGATGTTGATATATCTGTAGTATTTGGAGCAGGTGGAGATAGAGACAAAGGAAAGCGACCACGCATGGGAGCCGTAGCAGCCAAGTTTGCACAGAAAGTTTATGTCACCTCCGATAATCCTCGTTCAGAAGAGCCTGAAGATATTATAAAAGATATCCTCTCAGGAATAAAAGACCAAACTCATACTCGTGCTATGGTCGATAGAGCTTTTGCCATTCAAGAAGCACTTAAAGAGTTAAAAGAGAATGAAGTGCTTATGATACTTGGAAAAGGTGATGAAAATACCATGGAACTCAAAGGTGAAAAGATTCACTTTGATGACCGTGAGATAGTTCGAGCTTTATTAGCAGAAAATATTAAATAATAGTATAAATAATTTCTGTCTTATTCTTTTTCGTTTGAATCTCATCTATAGATAGGTTTTCTATAGGGAGTTTCATGAAATCTTCTAAGTTATCAATTTGAGCTTTAGCAATTTCACGTAGTACAATTCCACGATAGGCTTTTGCCCAATGGCTCACTACTTTTCCATCTTTTATAAATTTTAGAGTAGTGTAGTTTTTTGTGGGCTTGTAAAACTTGTCATAAAACCCAGCTCTTAAATCTAATATATCTTCATCTTTTAAATATGCTTCCATTAAATGGCTCTGCTCTTTATACAGTTTTTCAGGTTTTAATTCACCAATTGCTTCACTTTGTTTTAGACGATATTCAGGAATCATGTCATTAGCACGTAAAAATCCAAAGAGATTAGAGCATAGTATGACATTAGTATCTATATAACGTTGTTCATTAGAATCTAATTCACTATAAGAGAGATAGTCAAATGCAACACCAGTATATCTCTCTATTGCTTTCATCGTAAGCTCATGTACTATATCTTTAGTATGGTAAGAAACATCAGCTTCTTTTTTAAGACCAAACATTTTTGAGAGAGTATCAAAATTATTTTGTTGAATAATATTTATATATTGATGTAGAAGTTTTTGTCGTGTAGCTGTAAGTTCTGGAAAGAGTAGAGTATTTAAATAGAAGTTATCACAGCCACCATTTATTTTTGTTTCACTTGGTGCAAGTAGAATTTTCATGAAAAACCTTGTTTTTAAAGAATTATAGCAAATATCAAAGAATTTTCATTTTTTTTATAAAAATCCTTGACATGCTTTTTATTTTTGTCTATAATGCGACTCCATTTAAAGAATGACTTTAAATGAATGGTGCTGATGTAGCTCAGTTGGCTAGAGCAGCTGATTTGTAATCAGCAGGTCGGGGGTTCGAGTCCCTTCATCAGCTCCATTAAAATTTTATCAGTGTTTGACCAGAAATATAAAAATATGGTGAGTTACTCAAGTGGCCAACGAGGGCGGATTGTAAATCCGCTGACTACGTCTTCGAAGGTTCGAATCCTTCACTCACCACCATTTATATATTTGATATAGATGCGGGAATAGCTCAGTGGCTAGAGCCCCTGCCTTCCAAGCAGGATGTCGCGAGTTCGAATCTCGTTTCCCGCTCCATAATATCAAAGTAATCTGGAAGCTGATGTGAAATTTTATTACTACTTTCACATTAATACAAATCAATCACTTATATTATTTACAAAAAATATCATATAGATAAATATGCCCATATGGCTCAGGGGTAGAGCACTTCCTTGGTAAGGAAGAGGTCGTGAGTTCAAGTCTCACTATGGGCCCCACCATGATTATGGACAAAAATGTATTTAGATAAATACATTTTTGTCCATATTGTTGGTAATTAAAGCAATATTGAGTTATGTCTGATATAATGTCAGCAAATTTTTTAACAATTAACTTAGGAGAAACAGATGGCTAAAGAAAAATTCGAACGAACAAAACCACATGTTAACATTGGTACAATTGGTCACGTTGACCACGGTAAAACTACATTAACAGCTGCAATCACAATGTGTTTAGGGCTTAAAAATGGTCAAGCAACTATGGATTATGATCAAATTGATAATGCTCCAGAAGAGAGAGAAAGAGGAATTACTATTGCTACTTCTCACGTAGAGTATGAAACTGAAACTAGACACTATGCTCACGTAGACTGTCCAGGTCACGCCGATTACGTTAAAAATATGATTACTGGTGCTGCTCAAATGGATGGTGCTATTCTTGTTATCGCTGCTACTGACGGACCTATGGCACAAACTAGAGAGCATATTCTTCTTTCTAAACAAGTTGGTGTACCTTACATTGTTGTTTTCTTAAATAAAGAAGATCAACTTGATGCAGAAGATAAAGAAGAGATGTTAGAGCTTGTGGAGATGGAAGTTCGTGAACTTCTTGAAGAGTATGAGTTCCCAGGTGATGATACTCCAATCGTAGCTGGTTCTGCATTCCAAGCACTTGAAGAAGCTAAAGCTGGAACAGCTGGTGAGTGGTCAGAAAAAATTTATGCACTTATGGATGCTGTAGATGAGTATATTCCTGAGCCAGTAAGAGAAACTGATAAAGATTTCTTAATGCCTATCGAAGATATTTTTACAATTCAAGGTCGTGGTACTGTTGTAACTGGTAAAATTGATCGTGGTACTGTATGTGTTGGTAACGAAGTTGAAATTGTTGGTATTAAAGACAATCAAAAAACAACTGTAACAGGTGTTGAGATGTTCCGTAAAGAGATGGACTGTGGTGAAGCTGGAGACAACTGTGGTGTTCTTATCAGAGGTATTGAAAAGTCTGCAGTTGAAAGAGGTATGGTTCTTTGTAAGCCAGGTTCAATTACTCCTCACTCTAAGTTTACAGCTGAAGTATATATCCTTAAAAAAGAAGAGGGTGGTAGACACACTCCATTCTTTAATAACTATAGACCTCAGTTCTACGTAAGAACGACTGATGTTACAGGTTCAATTACACTTGCTGATGGTGTTGAGATGGTTATGCCTGGTGATAATGTTACTATTACTGTTGAGCTTATCAACCCAGTTGCTCTTGAGCAAGGTACTAAGTTTGCTATCCGTGAAGGTGGTAGAACTGTTGGTGCTGGTGTTGTTGCTGAAATTATTGCGTAGCAAAAATTATAAGAGAGTTCAACTCTCTTATAATACTTTTAGGAGAAACTAATAATGAGAGAAACAATTCACTTAGGTTGTGAAAAGTGTACTAGACGTAACTATCACACTACTAAGAATAAAAGAAACACTGCTGAAAAGCTTGCTTTAAAAAAGTATTGTAAGTGGTGTAAGTGTCATACTACACATAAAGAGATGAAACTGTAATTCAGTTTTCGGGTATCCCATGGATACCCATACCAAATATTCTTAGGCCAATAGCTCAGTTGGTAGAGCACTGGTCTCCAAAACCAGGTGCCGGGGGTTCGAGTCCCTCTTGGCCTGCCACAAATTAAAGGTAAACACAATGGAAAAATTAACAACATATTTTACACACGTTAAAGAAGAGATTCAAAAAGTTATATTTCCGACAAAAGTACAAATAAGACAAGCGTTTTTTGCTGTTTTTATCGTCGTAACCGTTATATCAATTTTTTTAGCACTTGTTGACCTGTTGATGTCATCTATCGTAACAGCAGTAGTTGGTTAAGATGGCATTTCAATGGTATGCAATTCAGGTATATTCTGGATCAGAGCAAGCAGTTAAAAAGGGTATAGAGCTACTAGCTGTAGAGAACGGCATTGAAGATCAAATTGACTCAATTATTGTTCCTACAGAAGAAGTTATAGAGGTTAAGAATGGAGATAAAAAGATTACAGAACGTGTCCTTTACTCTGGTTATGTATTTGCATCAGTAGATTTAGATACAAGCCTTTGGCATAAAATTCAATCACTCCCTCGTGTTTCTCGTTTTATTGGAGAAGGTAAAACAGCAACACCACTAAGTGATGCAGACATCAAAGTTATCTTAGAGAAAATGGAACAGAAAACTGCTCCACGACCTAAGGTTGATTTTGAAAATGGAGAGATGGTTCGTATTATTGATGGTCCATTTTCTAACTTTACAGGTATGGTTGAAGAGTATGATCTTGACCATGGAAAGTTAAGATTAAATGTTTCTATTTTTGGTAGAAACACACCAGTGGAGATTCTTTATACTCAAGTAGAAAAGATTCTATAATTCTGCTGTAGGGGTAGAGCAATGTCTCAACCCTCTTAGTATTTAAAGTTTGAATAATAAAAATATTTTATTTTTATTATTCAAGTTTTTATTTTTAAAATAAATGACTATTTAATCTAAGGAGATAACGATGGCAAAAAAAGTAACTGAAAAGTTCAAAATGATGATTCCTGCTGGGTCTGCTAATCCATCACCACCAGTAGGACCAGCACTTGGTCAACGTGGTGTAAATATTATGGAATTTTGTAAAGCATTCAATGAAAGAACAAAAGATAAAATGGGTTTCAAAATCCCTGTTGAAGTAACTGTTTATGCTGATAGATCTTTTACATTTGAAACTAAGCAACCACCTGCATCTGAGCTTATTATGAAGGCTGCGAATATTAAAAGTGGTTCAGATAATCCACTTAAAAATAAAGTAGCAACACTTTCAGCAGCTCAAATTGATGAGATTGTTGAAAAGAAAATCGCTGACTTAAATACAGATGATAAAGAGATGGCAGCTAAAATTATTGCTGGAACTTGTAGAAGTATGGGTGTAGAGATAGCTGGATAATTTCAGTTTTGATACCACTAAGCATTTGTTTGTGAAAGTGGGAGATTATAGATAATATATATCGTGGAGAGATAAATGGCAAAGAAAGTAAATAAAAAAAGAGCAGCGCTCTTAGAAAAAATAGAAGTAGAGAAAAAATATTCTGTTGAAGAAGCAACAAATCTTCTTCCTGAATTAAAATCAGCAAAGTTTGATGAAACTGTTGAGGTTGCACTAAATTTAAATGTTGATCCAAGACATGCAGACCAAATGCTTAGAGGTTCAGTTGTACTTCCAAATGGTACAGGTAAAGTTGTAAGAGTAGCAGTTTTTGCAAAAGATGATAAAGCTGATGAAGCAAAAGCAGCAGGTGCTGATTTAGTTGGTTCTGATGATTTAATTGATGCTATTAAGGATGGTAACATTGATTTTGATACCGTAATTGCAACACCTAATATGATGGGAACATTAGGTAAAGTAGCAAGAATTTTAGGACCAAAAGGTTTAATGCCTAATCCTAAAACTGGTACAGTAACTATGGATGTAGCTAAAGCTGTTACCGAAGCTAAAGGTGGGAAAGTTAACTTTAGAACAGACAAAAAAGGGAACATTCATGCTGGAATAGGAAAAGTGAGTTTTGGTGCTGAAAAGATTAAAGAGAATTTTGAAACTTTTTTACAAACTATTAATAAAGCAAAACCAGCATCTGCTAAAGGTAGATACATTCTTAATGGTGCATTATCATTAACTATGAGTCCAGCTGTAACACTTGATACAGCTGAACTTATGGATATCAAAGCAAAAGCGTAAGCTTAAAGCTTAGGGCATCATTCCTGATGCCTTTTCCTTTATGCTTGGCATATAATAATCTAGATTGAAGATAATTGGGGCGAAAGCTTAATAGATAACTTTGAAAAAAGTTTGTGAATAGAGAAGAAGTCAGGTTTAAACCTGATTCCTTCTCCATTACCCTTTTAGAGATCGAAAGGAGAAAAAATGACTAGAACTGAAAAAGAAGCTATTGTTGCTGAACTATCAACATCTTTTGCTGATCAGGGTGCCGTAATTGTTTGTGATTACAAAGGTATGACTGTTGAAGCATTAGAGGGTGTTAGAGCATTAGCTAGAGAAAATGATGTTAATGTTAGAGTTGTGAAAAATACACTCGCAGGGATTGCACTTAAAAATGCAAACTGTGAAGAGTTAGAACTTCTTGAGAATAACATCTTTATCTGGGGTGAAGATCAGATTGCTACATGTAAAGTGGCAGATAAATCTGCTATTGCTAACAAAGATAATTTTGCAATTAAAACTGGTGTAATTGAGTCAAAAGTTGCTGAACTTACAACAATTGAAGCGATGGCTAAATTACCTGGTAGAGAAGAACTTCTTGGTATGTTACTTAATACTTGGAATGCTCCAGTACGTAACTTTACTATTGGTTTGCAAGCACTTGCAACTAAAAAAGAAGAAGAGTAGTTCAATATATTGAACAAAAAAAGAGTAACTATATGTTTACTCTTTATGAATAATAAAAATAGAATGATTAAAGGAATTAATTATGGCAACAACTAAAGAAGACGTTTTAGAATTTATCTCAAATATGTCAGTACTTGAGCTTTCTGAGCTTGTAAAAGAATTTGAAGAGCATTTTGGTGTATCTGCACAAGCTACAGTAGTAGCAGGTGGTGGAGCAGTAGCAGAAGCAGCTGAGGAAAAAACAGAATTTGACGTAGTACTTACAGATGCAGGTGCTAAGAAAATTAATGCTATTAAAGTAGTAAGAGCTATTACTGGTCTTGGGCTTAAAGAAGCTAAAGCAGCAGTTGAAGAAGCTCCAACAACTCTTAAAGAAGCTGTTTCAAAAGAAGAAGCTGAAGAGTTCAAAAAACAAATTGAAGAAGCTGGTGCTTCTTGTGAACTTAAATAGGTTTTATTTAAATCACACATTTCAAATGAGCTTTGCTCATTTGAAATATTAAAATATTTCAACTCTTTCTTCTACTGCATTAGTAACAGTAGATTATAACTCTTGTGCTGCATTAGTAACAGTACAAAATCAAAAAACCATTATCAATTATAATTTATTTTAGATTTACTGATGAGCTATTGCGCAATAGTTTTTTTGTATATCTATACATTCATATTAACATAAACATACTATAATAAGGTTCGCCCATGTTAAACTCTTTACATTCTGGAAATAGACTAAGAGTCGATTTCTCTAAGACCCCTCGACAGATTCCTGTCCCTAACTTACTTCAACTACAACAAAAGTCATATGATGATTTCTTAATGATTGATGCAAAAAATAGAACAGAATCAACTATTGAAAAAGTATTTCGTTCAGTATTTCCACTAAATGACCATCAAAATAGATTGACTTTAGAGTATAAAGGATCAGATATTGTTCAACCCAAATATACCATTCGTGAGTGTATGGAACGTGGATTAACTTATTCTGTATCACTTAAAATGAATATTGCTTTAACTATTTGGAACAGAGATGAAAAAACTGGTGAAAAACTGGATCCAAAAGAGATTAAAGAACAAGCTGTTTATGTAAGAGATATTCCTCTTATGACTAACAGAACTTCATTTATTATTAATGGTGTTGAGAGAGTTGTTGTAAACCAATTACACCGAAGTCCTGGTGTTATTTTTAAAGAAGAAGAGGCGACTACTGTTGCTGCTAAACTTATCTACTCTGCTCAAATTATTCCTGATCGTGGTTCATGGTTATATTTTGAATACGATGCAAAAGATATTTTATATGCAAGAATTAACAAAAGAAGAAAAATTCCTGTAACTATTTTATTTAGAGCGTTAGATTACTCTAAAGAAGATATTATGAAGCTATTCTATGCATCAAAAGAGATTTTTGTTAAAGATAATAGATTTGTAACAAAGTTTTCAGTTGAAGAGTTTTCAGGTCGTGCTCCTTATGAAATTCGTGATTTAGATGGTAACATTGTTGTTGCTGCTTCAAAACGTTTAACTAAGAAAAAAGCTCAAAAATTACTTGATGATGGCTTAGAGTGGGTTGAGTATCCATTGGAAGTATTGGTTGAAAGACATTTATCTTCAGCTATTATTGACCAAGAGAGTGGAGAAGTTATCTATGATGTTGTAACACAGATGGATGAGTTAAAACTTAAAAAAATAATTGATGCTGATATTGACTCTTTTCATATTGCTAACGACTTAGCTGAAGGTGCAGATGATTCTATTATCAAATCATTTATTGCTGATCAGGACTCACTTAGATTACTTAAGCAGACAGAAGATATTGAAGATGAGAATGCATTGGCAGTTATTCGTATCTATAAAGTTATGCGACCAGGTGAGCCTGTAACAGCTGAAGCTGCAAAAGCCTTCCTTAAACAACTTTTCTTTGATCCTGAGAGATATGATTTAACAAAAGTTGGTCGTATGAAAATGAACCATAAGCTAGGTCTTAACGTACCAGAGTATGTAACTGTTATGACGGCTGAAGATATTATTCACACAGTTAAATATCTTTCTAAAGTTAAAAATGGTTCGGGACATATAGATGATAGAGATCACTTAGGTAACAGAAGAATTCGTGCTATTGGTGAGCTTCTTGGTAATGAGTTATATAATGGTCTTACTAAAATGCAAAAAGCTATTAGAGACAAAATGACAACACTCTCTGGAACACTTGACGAGCTTATGCCTCACGACTTGGTTAACTCTAAAATGATTACCAATACCATTTTAGAATTCTTCTCGTCAGGTCAGTTGTCTCAGTTTATGGATCAGACTAATCCACTTTCAGAAGTAACACATAAAAGAAGACTTTCAGCACTTGGTGAGGGTGGTCTTGTTAAAGAGAGAGCTGGTTTTGAAGTTCGGGATGTTCACCCAACACACTATGGTCGTATTTGTCCCATTGAGACTCCAGAGGGTCAAAATATTGGTCTTATTAATACCCTTGCAACCTATGCAAAAGTTAATGACCTTGGATTTATTGAAGCACCATATAACAAAGTTATTGATGGAGTTATTCAAGATGAGATTGTCTATTTAACAGCAACACAAGAAGAAGATTTGGTTATTGCTCCTGCTTCTACAAAAATTGTAGATAGAAAAATTGTAGATGAACTTATTGAGACACGTTGTAATGGTGAAATTCTACTTAATGAGACTAAAAAAGTTTCTTTAATTGACATCTCTCCACTTATGGTTTCTGGTTCTGCTGCTGCACTAATTCCTTTCTTGGAGCATGATGATGCTAACCGTGCCTTGATGGGGTCAAACATGCAACGTCAAGCTGTGCCTCTTCTTAAAACAGATGCACCAGTTGTTGGTACAGGTATGGAAGCAATTGTTTCTCGTGATGCTTGGGAGTCTGTTAAAGCACAGCGTCCGGGTAGAGTAGAAAAAGTTGATTCTAAAAATATCTATATTTTAGGTGAAGATGAGGGAGGAGTATATATTGACCATTACCCAATGGAAAAAAATATGCGTACAAACCAAAATACTACCTTTACTCAGTCTCCAACTGCAAAACTTGGAGATGTTGTAAAAGCTGGTCAAGTTATTGCCGATGGTCCAAATATGGATATGGGTGAACTTGCTATTGGTAAGAACATGCGTGTTGCATTTATGCCTTGGTATGGATACAACTACGAAGATGCTATTATTATTTCTGAAAAGATTTTAAGAGAAGATACTTTTACATCAGTGCATACTTATGAAAAAGAGATTGAAGCTCGTGAACTTAAGCATGGTACTGAAGAGATTACACGTGATATCCAAAATATTCGTGAAGATGAATTAACTCATCTTGATGAGTCGGGTATTGTTAAAGTCGGAACAACTGTTAAGCCAGGAATGATTTTAGTTGGTAAAGTCTCTCCAAAAGGTGAGATTAAACCAACTCCAGAAGAGCGACTACTTAGAGCTATTTTTGGGGACAAAGCAGGTCATGTTGTTAACAAGTCTCTATATTGTCCAGCATCTATGGAAGGTGTTGTTGTTGATGTTAAAGTCTTTATCAAAAAAGGTCAAGATAAAGATGCAAGAGCGATTCAATCTTATGAAGAGGAGAAAGAAGTTCTTGATGGTGAGCATCATGATAAATTACTAATGATTGATAGAGAAGAGTCTTTAAGAATAGCCTCTTTACTTGCTAAATCTTCATTGGTATCAGATGTTACTGTTGCAGAAGTTGACTATAAAGCTGGTGACTCTATTACAGAAGATGTTATTTTAGAAGTAAACCGTTTTGCATTAAGATCAGTAGTACAATCTTATGATGACTCCATTCAATCTGAGTATAACTCAATTAAAAACTACTTCCAAAGACAGAAGAAAAAGCTTAAAGATGCACATGAGACGAAATTAAATATTTTAGAAAAAGATGATATTTTACCAAATGGTGTAACTAAACTTGTAAAGGTTTATATTGCAACAAAACGTAAACTAAAAGTTGGTGATAAAATGGCTGGTCGTCACGGAAACAAAGGTATTGTTTCTAACATTGTTCCAGAGATTGATATGCCTTATACAAAAGAGGGTAAAACAGTTGATATTATCTTGAACCCACTAGGGGTTCCTTCTCGTATGAACATCGGGCAAATTTTGGAAGTTCACTTAGGAATGATTGCAAAAGAGCTTGGTGAGCAAATTCAAACCATGTTTGATGATCATAAAGAGACTATGGTTACTGATCTTAGAGCTAAAATGGCAGAGATTGCAGATGTCGCTAAACTTATGAATGCAAAAGAGACATTGGCGAAACTTACCGATGATGAACTATTAGTTTATGCTAGAGATTGGGCAAATGGTGTTAAGTTTGGTGCATCTGTATTTGAGGGAACCAACAAAGAAGAGTTTGATAAATTGTTTGAACTTGCTAAGATGGATGCCGACGGTAAAACAGAACTGTATGATGGTAAAACAGGTGAGAAGATGATAGAGCGTGTTAACGTAGGTTACATGTACATGTTGAAACTTCACCACCTTGTTGATGAAAAAGTTCATGCACGTTCTACTGGACCTTACTCTCTTGTAACACAACAGCCTGTTGGTGGTAAAGCACTCTTTGGAGGACAGAGATTTGGGGAGATGGAAGTATGGGCATTAGAGGCTTATGGAGCTTCTCATATTCTTAAAGAGATGTTAACTATTAAATCAGATGATGTAGATGGTCGAACAAGAGCATATAGAGCTATTACTAAGGGTGAGTCAGTACCTGAATCTGGTGTACCTGAGACTATGTTTGTACTTACAAAAGAGCTTCAAGCCTTAGGTCTTGATGTAGATTTATTTGAGAAGAAAAAAGAAGAAATTCAAACAATTAAGGGAGATGCATAATGAGTGATTTTTTAGATAATTTAACCCCTATTGATTTACGAAAAGAAGAGAGACCCAGAGACATTATGGCAATGCAACTTAAAGTTGCTAGTCCAGAGAAAGTATTGTCATGGTCTTATGGTGAAGTAAAAAAGCCTGAAACCATTAACTACCGTACTTTAAAACCTGAAAGAGATGGTCTTTTTTGTGCTAAGACCTTTGGACCAGTAAGAGATTATGAGTGTCTTTGTGGTAAGTATAAAAAGATGCGTTACAAAGGTGTCGTTTGTGAAAAATGTGGGGTTGAAGTTACGACTTCAAAAGTAAGACGAAACAGAATGGGACACATTGACCTTGTGGCTCCTGTTGCTCACATTTGGTATGTAAGTTCATTACCATCAAGAATTGGTACCCTTTTAGGTGTTAAGATGAAAGACCTTGAGCGTGTACTCTACTACGAAGCGTACATTGTAAAAGAGCCTGGTGAAGCATGTTATGATTCAGAAGGAGCGACACCTTTAGCAAAATATGATGTTCTTAATGAAGAGCAGTATCAGTCAATCTCTAGCCGTTTTGAGGGTGCTGGGCTTGATGCGAGAATGGGTGGTGAAGTGGTTCAAGAACTTCTTGCCGACCTTGACCTTGTTGATATGTTTTCAGGACTTAAAGAGGATATCTTAGCAACCAAGTCAGAAGCCAAAAAGAAGACCATTGTTAAAAGACTTAAAGTTATTGAGTCTTTCTTGAACTCTGGAAATAGACCAGAGTGGATGATGTTGACTATTTTACCTGTTATGCCACCTGACCTTAGACCTCTTGTAAGTCTGGATGGTGGTAAGTTTGCTGTTTCAGATGTTAATGACCTTTATAGAAGAGTAATTAACAGAAACCAGAGACTTAAAAGACTTGTAGAACTTGATGCTCCAGAGATTATTGTTAGAAATGAAAAAAGAATGCTTCAAGAGTCTGTTGATGCACTTTTTGATAATGGTAGAAGAGGAAACTCAGTCAAGGGTGCCAACAAAAGACCACTTAAGTCACTTTCAGAAGTGATTAAAGGTAAACAAGGGCGTTTTAGACAAAACCTTCTTGGTAAACGTGTTGACTTCTCTGGACGTTCGGTAATTGTTGTAGGTCCTAGCCTTAAGATGGATGAGTGTGGTCTTCCAAAAATAATGGCACTTGAACTCTTTAAACCACATGTTATGGCGAAACTTGAAGATCGTGGTTATGCTACGACTTTGAAACAAGCTAAAAAGATGATTGATACTAAGCAGACTGAAGTTTGGGAGTGTTTAGAAGAGGTAGTTGATGGTCACCCAATACTACTGAACCGTGCACCAACACTACATAAACTTTCTATTCAAGCATTTCATCCAAAATTGATTGATGGAAAAGCTATTCAGCTTCACCCTCTTGTCTGTGCTGCATTCAATGCCGACTTCGATGGGGATCAAATGGCTGTGCATGTTCCTTTATCTGATGAGGCTATTGCAGAAGCAAAAATCTTGATGCTTGCATCAATGAATATCTTGCTTCCAGCTTCTGGTAAGGCGATTGCTGTTCCTTCACAAGATATGATTTTGGGTCTTTATTACTTAACCTTGGAAAAAGATGATGTTATTGGTCAGCATAAACTTTTTGCTAATGTTGATGAAATTATTATTGCAAACGAGCAGGGTGGATTGGATTTAAATGCTAGAATTAGAACCGTAATTAATGGACGTATTGTAAATACAACAGCAGGGAGAATTATCTTAAAAGATATTATTCCAGATTATGTACCAGAGTCTTACTGGAACAAAATTTTAAAGAAAAAAGATATTGGTGCATTGGTTGATTATATCTATGCACATAGTGGTATTTCTCATACTTCTGTTTTTCTTGATGATTTAAAAGATATTGGTTTCAAATATGCAACTAAAGCTGGTGTCTCTATTTCTATTGATGATATTAAAGTACCAGAAGCTAAATATGCAATTGTTGATGGTGCTAAAGAAAACGTTATTGAGATTCAGAAACAGTTTGGGAAAGGTCTTCTTACAGAGCAAGAACGTTACAACAAGATTATTGATATTTGGACAGATACCAACAATGAAGTAGCTTCTGACCTTATGGATCTTATTAAGATTGATAAAGATGGATTTAACTCGGTTCATATGATGGCAGACTCAGGAGCTAGGGGTTCTGCAGCACAAATTAGACAACTTTCAGGAATGAGGGGTCTAATGGCAAAATCAGATGGTTCAATTATTGAAACACCTATTACTTCGAACTTCCGTGAAGGTCTAAACGTATTAGAGTACTTTATTTCAACTCACGGAGCTAGAAAAGGTCTTGCCGATACAGCGATGAAAACAGCGTCAGCTGGTTACTTGACTAGAAAATTGATTGATGTTGCTCAAAATGTTAAAGTTGTGATGCATGATTGTGGAACACATGAAGGTGTTGATGTTGCTGATATTTACGTAGGTAATGAACTTATTGAGCCATTAGGAGACAGAGTTTATGGACGTGTAATTTCAGGGGATGTTATTGATCCTATTACCTCAGAAGTACTCTTAAGTGAAGGTACAATGATTGATGAACCTATGGCTAGACTTATTTCTGAGTCTGGTGTACGTTCAGTAAATATTAGAACTTCTGTAACTTGTAAAGCACCTAGAGGAATCTGTGCTAAATGTTACGGTCTAAATATGGCTGAAAACAAAATTGTTAAACGTGGTGAAGCTGTTGGAGTTGTTGCTGCACAATCAATTGGTGAGCCAGGAACACAGCTTACACTTCGTACTTTCCACACCGGTGGTACGGCATCAGCTGGTAAAGAAGAGCGTCAAGTTATTGCAAATAAAGAAGGGTTTATTCGTTACTATAATCTAAATGTTAATAAAAACTCAGAAGGAAAACTGCTTGTTTCTAACCGTAGAAATGCTGGTGTTCTTTTAGTTGAGCCTAAAGTTAAATCTTTAACAAGAGGTAAATTAAGTATTACTCAATCACATGATGAGATAACACTTGAAGTACAACAAGGTGCTAAAGTACAGAAATATACAATTAGAAAAAATGATGTGGCTAAAACAAATGAGCTTGCTGGTGTTGGTGGAAAAGTAGATGGAAAACTCTTTTTACCATATGAGAATGGTGAGATTATTGAAGAGGGTGACTCTATTATTGAAGTGATTAAAGAGTCATGGGCTGTACCAAGTCGTATTCCATTTGCTTCAGAGCTTACTGTAGAAGATGGTGCTCCGATTACTCAAGATATTAAATCTGACTCAAAAGGTACCGTTAAATTCTTCTTGTTAAAAGGTGATTATCTAGAGAGACTTGAAACTATTGAAGATGGTAAAGCAGTTAGTGAAAAAGGTCTTTTTGCTGTTATTGTTGATGAAAATGAACGTGAAGCTGCTAGACACTATATTGCTAGAGGGTCTATAGTTTCAGTTAAAGATAACACGCTTCTTGGAAAAGGTGATATCATCGCTAAATCAGCAAGTTTAGAGCAAGTAGTTATTGCAGAGTGGGATCCATACTCAGAGCCAATAATTGCAGAAGCAAATGGGACATTGAAATTTGAAGACATTATTCCAGGAGTAACAGTTGTAGAGCAGTTTGATGAGTTGACAGGTGAGAGTCGTTTAACACTGAATGATTATATACCTGCATCATATAACCCTGCTATTGTGTTGGCAACTGCTGATGGTGAAATTATTACTTATGCTCTTGACCCTAAAACTTCTATCTTTGTACAAGATGGTCAAAAAGTGGGAATAGCCGATATTTTGGCAAAAACACCAAAAGCTGCACAGAAATCAAGTGATATTACTTCGGGTCTTCCAAGAGTATCAGAACTCTTTGAAGCACGTCGTCCAAAAGATCCTGCACTTATTGCTAAGATTACTGGTTCTATTGCATTTGGTAAACCACTTAGAGGTAAAAAACGTATTATTATTACTCCTGAGCATGGTGCACCTGTTGAGCAGTTTGTTGATAAACAAAGAAGCGTAGTTGTAAGTGAAGGAGACTTCGTCCACACTGGTGAGAAAATGACCGATGGTACGGTTTCAAGTCATGATATTTTAGCTGCACAAGGTGAAAAAGCTCTTTATGAATATATCGTTGAAGAGGTTCAAAAAGTTTACCGTCGTCAAGGGGTTAATATTTCAGATAAACACATTGAAATTGTTGTCTCTCAGATGATGCGTCAGGTAAAAGTTATTGATGGTGGTGACTCTAAATTCATAGATGCTGACTTGGTTTCTAAGAAAAAGTTTAATATGGAAAACGAAAAAGTAGTAAAACTTTTTGGTGAACCAGCACTTGCTGAACCACTATTGATTGGTATTACAAGAGCAGCTGTTGGAGCAGATTCTATTATCTCTGCAGCATCGTTCCAAGATACTACAAAAGTATTGACTTCTGCATCTATCGCAGGTACGGTTGATATGCTTGAAGATTTAAAAGAAAATGTTGTTATTGGTCGTCTTATCCCTGTTGGTACAGGTATGGTTGACATTGAAAATGTTACACTTACACAAGTAGAAGAGGAAGAGTAATCTTTCTCTTGTAGGGACATATTTGTCCCTACCTTCTAAATTCCTTCCATCTTTTTAGCATTAAAACTTATAAGATTTTCTCCTAAAAATTTAAACTCTAACTCTATAGGTCTACAACAGACTTCGCAATCTTCTACATAATCAGAGCTCTCTTCTTGGCTATCAAGTATCATTGAGATTTGTTCCCAACAGTATGGACAGGTAAAAAAATGTTCCATTATTTTTCCTTCTTTTTTAACAAAGCTCCAAGCCAGTTAGTAACCTGACAGCCATTATAACATTGCCCGGCTCTTTGGGCTTTTGTTTGTCGTATGTTGTTTATGAGTAAGAGTACAAAGCCTAAGGCAATGATGATTTGAATACCTGCAGTCAGCCAGTTATGAGCCATAAGATTAGATACTCCTAACCCTAGCATAATAATAGTAATAATAAGACACATGAGTAGCTCCTTTGATTTTTGATTTAGTATAGCAGGTTGTTTTTAAGGTTTGCTATCATGTATAGGGACAAGCACATGGGGATTATCCCTACAGCGTTTTAACATATCATGAATATAATATTAAAAAATATAATCTCTAAAACACCCATTTTTATTAACCTCTTAAATTAACCCTTCCGAAATCATATTTCGTAAAGATTATTTGGGTATAATATGCACCATTTTCTATGCATGGAAGCCCCGAAAATACGTTTAAATGACGTTTTTTCGGGACTTTCATGTCCAGATTTTAATTCAAATAAAGGAATTGTATTGCCTACAATTAATCAATTAGTTCGTAAAGAACGTAAAAAGCAAGTGAAAAAATCAAAATCACCTGCATTAGTAAACTGTCCTCAAAGAAGAGGTGTATGTACTAGAGTTTATACAACAACTCCAAAAAAACCTAACTCAGCTTTAAGAAAAGTTGCAAAAGTTAGATTGACAAGTGGATTTGAAGTTATTTCATATATCGGTGGAGAGGGTCACAACCTTCAAGAGCACTCAATCGTACTTGTACGTGGTGGTAGAATCAAAGATTTACCTGGTGTAAAATATCATATCGTTCGTGGTGCATTGGATGCATCTGGTGTTAACGGTAGAAAAGTTGCTAGATCTAAATACGGTACTAAAAAACCTAAATAATCGAAAGATTTTTTAAAACTTAGTTATATTTAAAAAGAGTGTGAGCTTTGAAATAGGCTTTAAACAGTTTTTATCAAAATATCTTTAAATAGATAACCTTAGGGGATAAAAATTGAGTAAATCAATAGTAGACGATTGAAGATAATAAGGAAAATAATAATATGAGAAGAAGAAAAGCTCCCGTAAGACCAGTATTGCCAGATCCAGTACATGGTTCTAAAGTTTTAACAAAGTTTGTAAATGCCGTAATGTTAGACGGTAAAAAAGTAACAGCAGAAAAGATTATGTATGCTGCATTAGAAAGAATTGAAGAGAAATCTGGTGAAAAAGGGATTGACGTATTCAACAAGGCAATGGAGAACGTTAGACCAATCATGGAAGTTAAGTCAAGAAGAGTAGGTGGTGCAACTTACCAAGTGCCAATCGAAGTAAGACCAGTAAGACAGCAAACACTTGCTATTAGATGGTTAATTGACTCTGCTAGAAAAAGAAACGAAAGAACAATGGTAGAGCGTCTTTCAAATGAATTTATGGATGCTGCAACTGATAAAGGTGCTGCGTTTAAAAAGAAAGAAGATACATACAGAATGGCTGAAGCAAATAAAGCATTTGCTCACTATAGATGGTAAGGGACTAAGTTATGGCAAGAACACACAAACTCGAAGACGTTAGAAACATTGGTATTGCAGCACACATTGATGCTGGTAAAACAACAACAACTGAAAGAATTCTTTTCTACACAGGTGTTGAGCATAAAATTGGTGAAGTTCATGATGGTGCAGCAACAATGGACTGGATGGAGCAAGAGCAAGAGAGAGGTATTACTATTACTTCTGCTGCTACTACTTGTGAGTGGTTAGGTAAGCAAATTAACATTATTGATACTCCAGGTCACGTTGACTTTACTATTGAAGTTGAGCGTTCTATGAGAGTTCTTGATGGTGCTGTTTCAGTATTTTGTGCTGTTGGTGGGGTCCAACCACAATCAGAAACAGTTTGGAGACAAAGAAATAGATATGGTGTACCATCTCTAGTATTTGTTAACAAAATGGACAGAACTGGTGCTGACTTTTTAGAAGTTGAGAGACAGATTAGAGACAGACTTAAAGGGAATCCACTTGTAATCCAACTTCCAATTGGAGCTGAAGAGAACTTCGAAGGTGTAGTTGACTTGGTAAAAATGAAAGAAGTGGTATGGGATCAAGATGCTGCAATGGGTTCTAACTACCACGTACAAGATATCCGTCCTGAGCTTCAAGATCAAGCTGATGAGTTTAGAGAAAAGCTTATTGAAGGTATTTCTGAAGTAGATGGTAATGAAGAGCTTATGGAAAAATACATGGAAGGTGAAGAGCTCACTGAGGATGAGATTGTAGCAGGTATTAAGTCTGCAACTATTGGTATGCATGTTGTACCAATGCTTCCAGGTACTGCATTTAAAAATAAAGGTGTTCAAACACTTCTTGATGCTGTTGTTGCTTACCTTCCTTCACCGGTTGAAGCACCTGCTATTAAGGGTACTGAAATGGATGATGAAGATGCTGAAGTTACTGTAGAGTCTACAGATGATGGTGCATTTGCTTCATTGGCATTTAAAATTATGACTGACCCATTTGTTGGTCAGTTGACATTTATTCGTGTTTATCGTGGTTCTTTAGAGTCAGGGTCTTATGTTCATAACTCAACAAAAGACAAAAAAGAGAGAATCGGTAGAATCATGAAAATGCATGCTATCAAAAGAGAAGAAGTTGCTGAAATTTATGCTGGTGAAATTGGTGCTGTTGTTGGTCTTAAGTCTACAACTACTGGTGATACACTATGTGATGCTTCAGATAAAGTTGTTCTTGAAAGAATGGATTTCCCAGATCCAGTTATCTCTGTTGCTGTTGAGCCAAAAACAAAAGCTGACCAAGAAAAAATGGGACTTGCTCTAGGTAAACTAGCAGCAGAAGATCCATCTTTCCGTGTTGCAACTGATGAAGAATCTGGTCAAACTATTATTTCAGGAATGGGTGAACTTCACCTTGAGATTCTTGTAGATAGAATGAAGAGAGAATTCAAAGTTGAAGCTGAAGTTGGTGCTCCACAAGTTTCTTACCGTGAGACTATTAGAGATGCTGTAGAGCAAGAGTATAAATATGCTAAACAGTCTGGTGGACGTGGACAGTTTGGTCATGTTTACCTTAAAATTGAGCCACAAGAAGCTGGTTTTGGTTACGAATTTGTTGACGAAGTTAAAGGTGGGGTGATTCCAAAAGAGTTTATTAAGCCTGTTGATAAGGGTATTCAAGAAGCAATGGCTAGAGGTATTCAAGCTGGTTATCCTGTTGAAGATGTTAAGGTAACAGTATATGATGGTTCTTACCATGATGTCGATTCATCTGAAATGGCATTTAAACTTGCTGCATCAATGGGATTCAGAGAGGGTTGTAAAAAAGCTAACCCTGTTATTCTTGAGCCAATGATGAAGGTTGAAGTTGAAGTACCAGAAGACTTTATGGGAGATGTTATTGGTGATATCTCTAAAAGACGTGGTATTGTTCGTGGTATGGGTGATAGAGCTGGATCTAAGATTGTTGATGCATTTGTACCACTTTCAGAGATGTTTGGTTACTCAACAGACCTACGTTCAATGACTCAAGGTCGTGCAACATATGCTATGGAGTTTGATCACTATGATGAAGTACCACAAAATGTTGCTAAAGAAATTATTGAGAAGAGAAACTAAGGTTTTTCTCTCTACTCTTTTTACTTTAGAAGGACTTTCCTTCTAAAGTTTTTCTTTTTAATTCCTCCTTTTCTTATTCAAAATAATTTATTTACATTAAAAAAAATTCTACATTTGCTATAATATTAAAATTTTATTAAATTATATATATAATTACCATTATTAAATAAATAATAAGATAAAATATAATTTAAAATAAAAATTAGATAATTATTTTATATAATTAATAATATTTAAGAAAAATCATTAACTATAAATGTTAATATATGTTATAGCTAATAAAATATAACTATTTTTAGCATAATGTCAATATCAAGGAGAGAAAATGGAAAAGATTAGAAATATAATATTACTTATAGTAACAATGACTTTAAATACCTTTGCTCAAGTAGGTTATGCTAATGTAGATATGTCTAATGCAGAAGCAAAAATAGACAAGTTAGCATCTAGTAAATATGCAAAATCTACAAAACCTAAAGTATCATTGGGAAATCATATTTGGTTTGACCATAATGCGAATGGAGTGCAAGATTTAGGTGAACTAGGTATTTATGGAGTTGAGTTAAAACTTTATGATAATGCTAACTGTACAGGTAATGTTATATCAACTACACAGAGTTCAGATGTTGGGTATTATAGTTTTACTAATATTTCTGAGAGTACAGATAAGTACTGTATAGCAGTTGTTTATCCTGAACATTGGACACATACTATTTTACATAAAGGAGATGATAGAACTATAGACTCCGATGTAATTACTATGAATGATACAATGGGTAAAATAGAAAATATTGAATTGATGAAGAGTTATACAAGTTTAGATATTGGACTTCATCATAAAGATAAGAGTTGTCAGGTTCCTACTTTAAAGGTTGGTTCAACTGGAATCTATGACAGTAGTAGTTCTTGGGCAAAAAGAGCTTCACTTGACGTAGAGTTTAAAAATGTTGTAGCAAGTGGATTTTGTCATGAGTATACAAATCCTGGACCAGATAAGGGTGAAAGTTATTCTGTTCACTTAAAAGATAGATTAGGTTTCACTGATGCACAAAGAGACAAACTCTCAAGAACTTTTAGATTTATGAGTGACCCTGAAATTATAACATTGATTGAGCAGACTTTTAATCCAAGTGATAGAGATTATTGGTTTAATGTAGTGTCTGAATCATTTGTTTGGTATTACGCTGACTGGAATAATGATTTTTCTAAAATAGAGAACTATATAGATAATAGCTGGTTCTCTGAAAACCTTACAGAAGCAGAAAATGCCTCTTTAAAAAGAATATCACAATTAATTATTAATAAAATAGAAGGCTTAAACGGAGAAGTTAAATATGAACCTATGAAAGTTTACTACCTCTGGAATGAAGATAATGATACTCATCAAGATATTATCGTTCCTGAGACATTGATAGTGCCAAAGCAGAGTGAGTGTACTGCTCCTGTTGCTACGGCAGAGTTAGGAAATTTTGTCTGGTTTGATGCAGATAGAAATGGTAAGCAAAATAATGGAGAAGCTGGTTTAAAAGATATTAAAGTTGAACTTTATAGCAATGATACACTGATTAATAGTACAACTTCTGATGTAAATGGAGCTTATACTTTTTCTGCTTTAGAAGCTGGAGAGTATAGCTTGAAATTTTTTGCTAAAAATGGTTGGAGTATAACCACACAAAATGCAGATGGTGTATCTGCTTCATTAAATTCTGATGCTGATAAAACTACAGGAAAAACAGAAGCGTTAACACTCAATGATGGAGATAAAAACTTTGATATTGATGTAGGGATGTATATAACACCTAAACCAGCTATTACAATTACCAAAGAGACCAATGGTGGTAAGGTAGATAATATTGTTGAAGGTGATATTGTCACTTGGACGTATGTTGTTACCAATACTGGGAATGAACCTCTTTCTAGTCTTGTCATTACGGATAACAAAGAGGGTACGGTTTCTGATTGTAAGGGTGATGGTTCACTAGAGACACTTAACCCTACAAAGAGTATCACTTGTACTAAAGTGGGAACGGCTATTTTAGGGGCATATGAAAACTCTGTGACCGTTGTAGCTTCTGCTGACAGTGTGGAAGTTCATGACAGTGCTAAAAGCTCATATGTGGGTAAAGATGCTCCTGTCTTAACAGGTTCTATTGGTGATTATGTTTGGCTGGACTCTAATCATAATGGTATACAAGATGCTAATGAATTAGCATTAAGTGGTATAGTTGTTAAACTTTTTGATAAGAGTGGTAAAGAGAAAGCTGTTACTAAAACAGATGCTTTTGGTAAATATAACTTTGCAGATGTTGTAGCAGGTAAGTATTACATAGAGTTTACACTTCCTAGTGGATATACCGTAACTACTCAAGATAAAGGTGATGACTCTTTAGATTCAGATGCAGATAGAAAAGGTAAAACAGCTCTTTTTTCTTTGAGTGCTGGAGAAAATAAAGAGAGTATTGATATGGGACTTACCCCAATGTTGGTTGAGTTAGGAAACCGTGTTTGGTATGATACAAATAGAAATGGTATACAAGATGCAGATGAAAAGAAGAGTATTGCTGATATAACGGTAAAGCTATATAAAGAGGGTGGGGAGTTTGTTAAAGAGACAAAAACTCGTGCTTCTGGATATTATGCTTTTAAAGATTTAATAGCAGGTGATTACTATGTTGTTTTTGAAGTGCCAAATAATTATAAAGTAAGTCCTCAAAATATTGGTACCAATGAGAGTGATGACTCTGATGCCAACCCTACAACTGGAAAAACAGATATTATAAAACTTATCGCTGGAATAGATAATAGAACAGTGGATATGGGTCTATATCAAGAGGCTGCAAAAGTTGGTGATAGAGTATGGTATGATGCTAACAAGAATGGTATTCAAGATGCTGGAGAGAACGGTGTAGGTGATGTAACTGTTCAGCTATATTTTGCAGGTGATTCAGAACCGACTGAAACTACGAAAACATCGGTAAATGGTATCTATCTGTTTGATGATTTAGTACCTGCTGATTATTATATTGTATTTACAGCTCCTGCTGGATATACGATTACAGAAGCAAATAGAGGAGATGATACAAAAGATTCAGATGCTGATAGTAGTGGTAGAACAGATAACTTTACCCTACTTGCAGGGACACAAAACTCTACAATTGATATGGGTGTTTACCAAAATGTGGTAAGTCTTGGAGATAAAGTTTGGTTGGATGCTAACCATGATGGACTACAAGATATAGGTGAAACAGGTGTAAGAGATGTAAAAGTTACGATTCATAGTGAGACTAATGATTTTGCTAAGTCTGTTTTAACTGATGAAAATGGTAACTACTTATTTACACACCTTTCAGCTGGTGAGTACTCTGTAGAGTTTGAAGATATTCCATATGGACACCTTATTACTCAAAAAGATGTTAACTCTAATGCAAATGATTTGAATGATTCAGATGTATTTGTTAATGAAGATGAGAAGTTAGTAACAGAGGGAACACTTCTAACCCCTGGTGAAAATGATTTATCATGGGATATGGGAATCTATAAAACAGTTTGTCTTCCTGGAAAAGCAGTTCTTGGAAACTTGGTTTGGGAAGACTTTAACAAAAATGGTATTCAAGACATAGGTGAACGTGGTGTGGCAAATGTAAAAGCTGTACTGTTTAACAATGATACTGATGAAAAAATAGCAGAGACGTTAACTGATGAAAATGGTCTTTATGAGTTTGCTCACTTAGATCCAGAGTTCAACTACTATATACAGTTTAGTATACCTGTTGGTTATGTGGTAAGTCCACAAGATCAAGATGATGATATTATAGACTCAGACGTTGATCAAACGGGTAAGACAGATGTTATCTCTTTAACTGCTGATCAGATTAACTCTACCGTTGATATGGGTATTCATCATGAGGGGTCAACTATTGGTGATAGAGTTTGGTATGATGAAAAAGGTGGTGTAAGTAATGGTCTACAAGATGAGGGTGAAAATGGTGTTCAAAATGTAAAAGTTATACTTTACTCTGTAAATGGTGATGAGTTACAAACTACGTTAACCAATGCAAGTGGAGAGTATCATTTTACCAACGTACCAAAAGGAAATTATACTATTGGTTTCTCTGAATTACCAGATGGTTATCTGTTTTCTATAAAAGATCAAGGTGCTAATGAAGAGAGTGATTCTGATGTAAATGTAAATGGTAAGACAGATATTATTACTGTAGATGGTATCAATAATCTTACCTATATTGATGCTGGTATAAAAACTATACGTGTAGGAGAATCAGGTAGTGATAGACAAGAGGGTCTCTCTGGTCAAAATGTTACTATTGATGTTCTTGCTAATGATACGGAAGGAACATACGCTTTTGATGCGTCAAGCGTAAGAATAACTTCAACTCTAGATGGTGCAATATTGAGTGAAGATGGTAAAACATTGACGGTTCCATCTGAAGGTGTATGGACTGTTGACCCAGTTAGTGGAGCTATTACATTTACACCAAATGATGGTTATGTAGGTGACCCTACAGCTATTAGTTACACAGTAGCTGATGCAGAAGGTAATGAGAGTGGAGCAGAGGTAGAAGTGAATTATCCTCCTGTGGCAATAGATGATTTTGTCAATGCTGAAGTTGGAAAGCAGATTATTATTTATGTGTTAGATAACGATAGTAACACTTCTAGTCCACTTGATAAGTCAACGGTAAGAATTATAAATCCTGAAAATGGGGATGAAGTAGAGAGTATAACTGTTGCTGGTGAAGGAACATGGAGTGCTAACAGTGATGGTTCTATAACATTTACCCCTGAGTATGGACTTGAAAATAATCCAACACCAATAGAGTACACTGTAAAAGAGCTTTCAGGAGATGTAAGTAATAGAGCAAGAGTTACTATTGTCTATCCTGATGCTGTTGATGATGTCGTTATTGTACCTGTAGGACATAGTGGTGATATTACGGTTAAAGTAGTTGAAAATGATAGTAACAATACAGAGGCTTCAGAAGTATCTCTAAGCTGTATCGATGCAAATGTAAAAAGTTTAACTATAGATGGTGAGGGTGTTTGGAGTGTTGCAGATAATGGGACAGTAAGTTTTTCTTCTGTAGAAGGATTTATTAATGAGCCTACTGATATTAATTATAGTGTTGGTTTGCTCTCAGGTGAACGTTCTAACTGTGCAACTATTGATGTTCGTCTTGAACTTTTAGCAAAAGATGATAGCTCTCTTATGAATGTTGGTAGTGTAACTCTTATAGCTATTTTAAATAATGATTATGGTTCACTTAATCCTGAATCAGTACGATTAATACTTCCTGAGAATATACCAGCAGGTTCTAGAGTTTCTGAAGATGGAAAAACTTTAACAGTTCATGGTGAAGGAGTATGGAGTGTAAACAGTGAAGGTATTGTTAGTTTTAGAGCAGAAGAAGGTTTTATAACGACCCCAACACCGATTAATTATAGTGTAGAAAATAGTAATGCTCTTGTAAGTAATGTTGCTACTATAACTTTAACTCAAGGTGGAGATACAACTATTGTTGCTACTAACAACAGTGCCCAAGCAAATAATGGTGACCCTATAGTTATAGATGTATTGGGTGATGATAGAGGAGACCTTAACGGTTCAACAGTTTATATTTTAGATACAGATGGCAATAGAGTTCAGAGTCGTGTGGTTGCTGGTGAAGGTACTTGGCAGGTAAATGCTGACCAGACTGTAACTTTTACACCAGAAGAGGGTTATACAGGTACTCCAACTCCTATTGAATATGTGATTCAAGATCGTCATGGTGCTATTAGTAATGCAGCTACTATAACTATAAAAGGAGTATGTACTTGTACTCCATATGAGGAGAGTATTCCTGTTATGAGTGATACAGCAGGAATTTTAATGCTGTTGTTAACGCTTCTATTAACCGTTTTCTTCTTTGAAAGAGAAGAGAATATGAGGTACAGTTAAAATACTTAAATTTATTAGGTATTTTTAGCTTAAAAAGTGTAGAATATAATTAAATATATTTCAATAATATAGAACAAAGGATTTAGAATGAAAAATGTAAAACTATCAATAATTGCTCTTTTGGCAATGGGAAGTTTAGGGTATGCAGGTGGGGATATTATGCCCGTAACTGAGTTTGAAACAGAAGATATAACTCTTTCTGAAGAGGAGATTGTTGAACCTGTAATTGAGGAAGAGTATGTGGCTCCAGTAGTAGAAGCTAAACCTGTTCCTGTGCCTGTACCAGTTAAAAATATCGCTGCAAATGGATTTTATGCAGGTCTTGGTATATCTGCTGCACAATATAAAACAAACTGTAGTTCAGGATGTAGTAAGTCTGGAAAAGATAAAACAGCTGGTGTTATGGCAAGAGTAGGTTATGACTTTAATCAATATATAGGTTTAGAAGCTAGAGGTATTCGAACCAACTGGAAATCAGATGGTGGAAAAGTAAAGCATGCAGGTATTTTTGTTAAACCAATGCTTCCTGTCAGTGATGCTGTCAATGTTTATGGTTTGGTGGGTGTAGCAAAAACTACAACAGATGGTCATCTTCAAAAAACAAATGCTGAAACACTGGCTCTTGGTGCTGGTGTAGAGGTTGATTTAAGCGAAGATAGAGCTAAAGAAGGTCGTTATAATAGAGCCTTTGATGGAAAAGGTGATCAAGAGAAAGGTGTGGGAGTATTCCTTGACTATGAAAGAATGGCAGTTAAATCAGGTGCTCCTGACTTAGATGCTGTTTCAGCTGGTGTTACTTACGATTTTTAATTTCTTCTTCTTTTAGTCTTCTTTTCTCAAGCTTAGTGACCAAATTGGTCACTAAGTTAAAGTCAAATTCTTCTTTTTTATACTCCTTTTTTCTTTTACTATTTAAAATTGTTTTTCTCTAAATATTGGTGTTTAACTTTTATTAATATTTTATTTTATTTTTAGTATTTTAACTTAAGTTAAATTTAATATCAATTGAAATAAGTGTACAAAATTAATAAAGGATTTTTATATGAGATTTAAAAATATGGTATTTATGTTTTTTTTATTTGGCATTTTTCTTCAAGCGAGTAGTATTGATATTGTTACCAAATTTTCAAAAACAGGAGGAATCTATGGTGATTTGAACACTGTTGGAGATATAGTTAATGGTAGAGAAATCTGTTCTTCTGCAAATAACAATAACAATGATGTCCCTGGATGTGATATGTCATCAGACCCAGGGTATAACAATAATGGAACGGATAATAACGTTACTGATGACTATTATACGGGTGATTTAATTGTACGAACCAATGATATTTTTAAAATTAAAGTTGGTTGGAATGCTACAGGTGTTACTAATCCTATTACATTAAGTTCAACCTTACCTTCATTTGGAGGAAATAACTATTTGCGTTGGGAGAAGTTACCTTCTAGTTGTAAAGAGGGTTCTTCTATTTCAGATGATGGTCTTATTTTAGTTTGTGTGAGAACAAATGATGCTTCTATCTCATACTCTGAAGATTCACCTTTTAAGGTTAAAGTAAAAGCAAATACTCCGAACAATACAAAAACGGGTGAGATCAGTTTTTCTATTTCAAGTGATGGGTTAGAGACAAAAACAGACAGTACAGATGGCGAATTAACGGTTACAGCTAAACCGATGTGGAACATTCAAAAAAAGCATGTTGCAACCTTAGAGGGGCAAGTGAATGCTAATGGAGATGAGGGATATATTGTTCGTTATGCTTATGTACTCGAAGCTGATGAGGTTGTAGGTGAAACGGAGACCAGTTCAGCTGTTTTAGGTAATGAGGCTTTAGGTAAAGATTTTTCTTTAAGTTTTACCGATGATGTTTCACAAATCTCTCCCAATGCTGAATATGTTTCTTGTTCAGTTACTGGTGCAGAGGGTAGCTATGAGCCTTATCCTTGGTATCATGCAGATGTTCCTCAACGTAGTGTTGGTTCTTTAGAGAGTGATTTGAGTGTAACTTGTAATCAAGATACTATAGGAGGAGATATTAGTATAAATTATACAGGAATTGATGCTTCATTGGAGCATGTTCCAACACGTTATGCTGATGGTGGGATTATACCACTTACTCGACTACCAATTGCTTCAGGGACTATAGATATATTTGTACCAATTGATGATATTAAAAATGCTAAATCTATTGGGAATGATAGCTATCAACTTGATACTAATAATACAATTACAAGCTTTGACCCAGTATCTATTTCTGGTCAATCTAACTTTGATGCATTAGCTGAAAGTACCAAGGATAATAGTGTTCTTGTGCCTCTTATTTATAGAGGACCTGGTTATACTGGTGGAACTTATCACAAATATTTTTCAAATAGTGTTGATGCTCTTGCTCCTCTTCCTGATACAACAAACGGTTTCTATAGTGCTGATGGAATTGTAACCCCTGATAAAGAGTTTGCTTCATGGGTCTATGTTGCCAATAGTGGAAATAAAGATTTTAACAATACCATACTTTGTGATGTTATTGATTCTAATCTTTATGATGTAATTGACATTGAACAAGATATTTCAGCTGTAAAGCTTTATGGTAACACAGCAGATTTAAATTACTCAATTGAGTATGCGACAGGTTATATTAATAGTTGGCCACCACAATTAGACCAAGATAATTCACAGAAGGTTATTGATGAGTGTAAAGACCCTTCTATTACATGGTATTCAACAACACAAGAGGCAAGAGCTAATGGGAAGATTACAAAAGTAAGATTACGGGTTCCAACAGGGATACCAGCTGGTTATTCAGCAGGGTTTATTACTAAGTTAAAAGCTAGAAGTGAAGATTTATCAGGAACAACAATTCCTAGTGGGACAAATTTAGTGAACTACTCAGCACTGCATGACTCTATACTTTTCTCTTCAGTAGAAGATAATTGGAGTGGTGCTACAAGAGTTTTAAATAGCTATCCAACTCCTGCATCAGGAGGTGACTATAGAGCTGATAGAGCTATTATGACCAGAGCAAAAGTTAGAACAACAAAAGAGCTTTCAACAACAATAGTAGAGCCATCAGATGAGGTAACGGTTACAATTCACTCAACGTTTACTACAGAGAGTCAAACACCTGAAAGTTCAGATGTTAAGATAACTGAAATGTTAGCTCCTGGGCTGAAATATGTTGTAGGGAGTGCAAGTATTGGTGACCCAACTATTGGAAGTTGTGATGATATTGAAGATTCTGACCCATTAAAAACTATCTGTACAGCAGATTATCAAGTACTTGTTTGGGATTTAGGTGTTAGACAAGCGAATAGTGCGTTAGAAGATATTGAATATAAATTTGTTGTTTCAGCATTTACACAATCAGGTGAGAGTAGTACCTATACAGTTATCTCTTCTCCTACAGATACAAGTAATCCCAATATTAGAAAAGCAAATAAAAATATATCTGTAAGTATCCCAGCTTCTCTGTTTATCTCTAAAGAGGTCAACACTCCTTATAGAGATATTAACGAGTCGCCTATTGAATATACCTCTTATGCTAGAAA
>JALUKQ010000027.1 GCA_027056485.1 Campylobacteraceae bacterium
CCAGGGTAACCAAAAACGGTCTTTACGCCCTCGGCTATCAGTGCCTCACAAACCATTTGTGCACCGTTCATCTTCATGAATTCAGCTCCAATCGTCTTGTAATTTTGTGGTGGATTTTAGCTAAATTAGGATAAAAAGGGTCTGAAAGGTTAAAGTATAAAATCTCTTTATAGAATCTATCTAGTAAGTTACAAGCTCATATCCTACTCCTGCTAATATATTTGGAATATACAACACAGCATAAATATCATAGATAACAGTTAACTGAATATTTGGATTATCAAACTTGTTTAGTGGTAACAAACAATCATGCTCTTTATAGGCTTTATTTTTAACCAAGCTATATCTCCATCCATGAAGATAGTGGTAGGCATTCCATCTATTATGTTCTGAGCGTAACAACTTTTCAAAAAGAGAATTAAACTTTTTAGGGAAATAACGCACTTCAAATTTCTCACCACTATACGCCTTACTTAACTCTTTAGAGTATAACAGTAACTCTTCATCCGAAATATCTACATCACCTAATTTCTCTCTAAATATTTTTTGATTTAAAGTTAACAACTGCTCTGGTTTTTTTGTACTTTTAACTTTTTTAAGTCCCAATGCTAACAACTTTATATCTATATGCATTCCTTGCATTCTACTAGAAATTTTATCACTTAGTGAAGCTTCTTGAAACCATTTTTCATCTATTTTACTATTTAATTCTAACAACACATTTGGCTTATAGACATCACCATACCCGTTATGTATTAACTTAGCTATGGGGTCAAACTTCTCATTTAAAAGTATGTCTCGTTTAAATATTTCTGAAGCATTTGCAAAAGTATAGAAGTTTTTAAACTTCTCCCTATTTTCATTGATGCTTTTTGTTAACTCTCTATGCTTATAAGAGGCAAAAAGAACTTTGCCATTAAAGCTTCCCTCTCCTATAGATTTAATGTAACATTTATTATAAAAGTCCAATGCTATGTTAAAGTTCTCTTCTTCCTCTTCTTTGGTAATAAAAATATTGGTTAGATTTTTTTTATGCCACACAGGGTCAGCATAGAAGTCTGCTTCTAAAACTTCTTTCTCTATAGCTCTTAGCTCTAGTGTTGCTATTTTGTCTATGTGTATAAAACTATTTTTAACTCTCTCTATAAATTCTTCTGCATTTTTATCAACAACATAGATGCTTAGTCTATTTTCATTTGGTAAATGGGCAAGGTTAGTAAGTTGATAGACCAACTGTAGGGCTAAATCACCACTCCCTATAATAGCAACAGAAAAAGGCTCATCTGTTTGAACTATTTCAGGTTTATTTCCCAATATAGAATGTTCTAACAAAAGTTTTTGTACTGCCAACTCAAAAAAAGAGAAAGTGACTATTTCACTGTTCTTGTGTCCTATTATCTCTTCGGTAAAAAGTGATTTTAGTTTAAAGTCTTCTAAATGTACATAAAGCCTTTTGTGTTTTAATTCATCAAAGTATGCAATCATTCTCACTAAAACTTCCAAGTTTCTTTTATCACTTCCTGTAGATATAATGACACTCTCCACATTTTTAAGTTGAAGTTTTTCAAAGATATCTTGGTTAAGTATGTCGCCTATTTTTATACCAAAACCTTTGGTAATAAACCTATTTATATATGGGTTCTCAGCATCTTTTTCAAGCACTACTATATCTTTCTCGTTATCACTTTCACTGTTAAGGTAGTGTCGATTATTCTCGCCCATTCCCACAACAAGTGTATAAGGTTTTTTAATCATGGAAGCAATAGCCAAATAATTTGAAAATCTATAAATAAAAAAAGATAAAAACCCAAAAAATACAGTCATTAACGCAAAAATACGCCCCATAAAAATATAGCCGTTGTACTTTTCTATAGACTCAAAAACAAAAAGGTCAAAGATGCCCATAACGGTATCGTAAAAGTTTTTCTGCTCTACCACTGCAAAACCAATAGTTCCAAGTACTATAGTTATAAAAGCCAATGTAGCAACAACCATAAATTTATTTTCTATGATTTTATATAGTGTCTGTTTTATGTTCATATGTGTTCCTAATTTAATTATTATACATCAATTTTAAGTTGTTCAAACCATAAATTCTTTTCAAGTACTGCAATACGTTTATAAAATTCCTCCAACATCACCTCTTGCAATAATACTTTATCTTTGATTTTCACTTTTTTGTCTTGAGCATTGGGTCTCTCTTTTTTGTAAAAGTAGCTCTCTTCTAGTTTAGAAATTCGTTTAATATATCGTGGCATCTTCTCCTTATAAGTTTTTAAAATAAAATAGGCTTTTTGTAGAAACAGTTTTTTAGGTACATTTGCTTTCTCGACCAATACTAAAAAATCTTTTAACCTAATATTGGTCTGTTTCCCATTGATTGGTAGGTGCGATTCATAATTTTGTATGCCATTGTAAAACCCTGTTGTAGCAATATCATAAAGTGGTGCTAAGAAAAGTTTTCCATTGTCATAAATAGTAGATATGTTTTTGGTGTGCATATCTTCATGTTTTATGACAAAAGAGTAAAAATAGTATTCTAACATTCTTAACCTATCCTCTTCTCTAAGTAGTACTTTTGAAGCCATCTCAAAGAGCTTTTCAGAAGAGGTGTCATATTTATTGTCACTATGTAACCCAAGATATGAAGCAAACTCTTTTCGTTGAAACTTATACCCTTTGTACCTATCAAAATATTTGATAATATAGTGATACTCCCTATCGCCCTCTCTTTTAAAAACTCCACTCATCGGTACATCAAAACCCAATTCATTTTTAGCAAATGTCATGTGTAGATGTTCGTTTAAAGCAATATGAGGAAAGTAGTAAGTACTGTGTGGGTCTGCTTTTTGTGGGTGATATGGTTTTATAAAATACTCAACCTCTTCACCATCTTTAGGCATCAAAATAGAGTCATCTCTAATAATAACTTGAAGTTTATGCTGATACCCAGAGAGGCTAATGGTTCGTACTTTCTCAACCTCTTCTTGGCTGACAAACTCACTAGGGAAAAGAGCTGTCTCTTCTAAATCAATTGTCAAATCATAAACATTTGGAAAGCTATTTTTACCTAAAATCTTCTCTTTTCGTAAAAGATAACTCTCTGTTTTTATATGCTTATTAAAACTCAATGGCTCTAAACTTAAAACCAAATCGTTAGCACTATAGTTATTGTTAGCCAACAAAAAAAACTCTGTTGCATTTCCTGTTTTTTCTATCAATATTTTTTTGTCTATGCCTTCGGGAAGTATCTCTTCAAAGTCAACAAAACATCGCCCTTGGGTATAAGTTTTTATATCTATTGGCATCTCAAAAACAGTATTATACGTAGAGTCAATAAGATACTGAGTATCATAAGCAAACAGATACTGCTCATAATCAAACCCTAAATAACCGATACAGATTTGGTTTTGATAAACATAGAGTTTTTCTCTAAACTCTTGGTGGTAGGCTTCACAAAAGATATATCTAGTCGCTGAACTCTGCCCCACTGTCTCAATACGTCTCTCTTTTTCAAGTAGAGCGAGTGTTCTAATAATGGTTCGCCTACCTATCCCCTCTATCTTTTCTTCTATCTCCTGTCTTGAAAATAGTTTTTTGGGATTAGTAATAAAAAGTTTTAAAATTTTTTTGACTATTTTTTGCATCTATAACCTTAAAATAATATAAATTTATGTCACAAGTGTCACGAGCTATTATAGCTTTTTATTTTTAAAAGTCATCCTAAACTGCTCGATAAAGCAAGTTATTTGATTTACTACTTTTTTTAGACTGAACTTTATTCTCTTTTTCTAGTTCTTGGAGTATCTTTTTTAGCTCATCATTCGTAAATTTCTTCAATTCTGAAAACCCATTTCGTTCACTTCCCCAATTAATAATACGAGGAATATTAAACCACCAACGAGAATATGTCTTTAGAAATTTCAATACAATTTTATACTTTGAAGTCTCAGTTAAATCTTGTTTATCATCAAATAAAATCTTATTTGTATCAAAAAATATTTTATCTTCAACCTCAATATCTTCTGCACTTTTTATGTTCTCTTGTTTTGCAACAATAATGTTGTCTATGGCTTTTTTAAGTCCTCTTGCTACAGATGTCCATGCTTCTTCTTTTAGTCTCCAACTATTAACTGCCTTACCATCTAAAGGCAAAATTTGAAACTCACTAAACTCTGTCATATCCCAAAGACAATCTTTAATGATAATAGGTATAACATAGACTTCATCCATCTCATTTAATTCAAATGCTACTTTTAGTTCATGATTGTAGATATAGTCAGAAGCTAAAGAAGAAGCAGAAAGTAAAAAGATAACAATATCAGCAGAGTAAATTTTATCTTTAATTTTACTATCCCATTTTTCACCTACTACTAACTCATTGTCATCCCATTGTTCTACAAGTCCATTTCGTTCAAATATTTTCACATAATCTTTAAATTCATTTAAATATTCTCTGTCTTCATGTGCGTAAGAGAAAAAGAGTTTTACTTGTTCGTTTGAAGAAAGAGACCAGTATTCAACTATGTCATTATATGAATTTGATTTTTTTAATTCTTCAAGTAGAAGAATAATGTCATTAAGAATCTTACTCTTTGTCTCATCTTCTTCATCCATAATCCTCTCTTGACAAGAGTCACATATTGTAGCTGATTTAATACCATCTTCAATTTCTGATTTTTTCTGCATGAAATTATAAATACATTTTGTCGTCTTGTCCTTGTCATGTCTATCATTAGTCTCATCTAGCCCCAACGCTAAAATGTCAACAATAAAATAAAAAACCCCAGTATTTTTACTATAGGTTGTATATGAATCCCAATGAGCTAATGATAGTAAAAATATTCTCTCTTTTCTATGGTTTTTAATACCATGAAAAAAATAATTATCGTCATAAGGCTTATTTGTAATGAAGAGTGTGAGTAAATTATCAGTACTTTCATTACTCTGGATAGATTCTAAATCTTCTAAACTTTTTCTATGAGTTAAAGTTTCAGTCTCAATGGAAAGTTTACTTTTCCCTTTAACAAATGTAAGGTATTCAGAAGTTTCATTTAATTGTTTTATGATTTGAGTTAGTTCTATTTCGACATCATCTTCTTTGTAAATTCTGATTGTTTTCTTTTCCATTAACTACATTTCCTTTTAAATTATAACTTGAATTCTATTTGAAATTTGTTTTGCCAAATCTTCCCCATCTTTCCAAACTAGGTGAGGGTACTGCCGTGTATCAAAAGACAAATCATTTTCATGCCCCTCTTGACAAGTCCAAATGATGGGTATCTTCATTCCCATAGCAAAACCTGCTTCAAAATAGACAGAGTTTCTATGGTTTGTAAAGTCTGCTATGACTATACGAGAAGATTTTAGTTTGGCT
>JALUKQ010000028.1 GCA_027056485.1 Campylobacteraceae bacterium
AACGCTCTTTAACCTCTGCATACTCTCCTGCTTTTATTCCCTTGTAATAAGGAGAAATAACAGCAAACCAAAAACGCATAAAGGGCTGGTTGAAGTTGAGTTTTATGGAGACTTTGTCGTGGTCTTTAAGTGGTTTTTCTACTGAAATGTCCTTCGAAAGAAGCCCCTCTTCTATGAGAAAATCAATCGACTCTTCACCATGAGCTTTGGAGACTTGAGCTTTTTTAAAGGCAGAGTGTTCACGTCGGTCACCTGTAGCAAGGGCAGAAAGAATTTTATGGTGAATCTCTTTACTATTTGTTATTTTGGTGGTGTCTCCATGAATATAACGATAGTTATTTAACACTTTTGTCTCTATGAGTTCATCTAAAGGTTTGGTCAAGTCTACACGCCAACCCATCCCTCCAAAAACTGAAAAATACTCTAGTGCAACTTCTAAGTTGGTGGCATTGTTTTGGTAGCAAAAAGAGCGAAACTGTTGTAGTATGGTTGGTTTTGACATGGGGTTGTGACCTTTGAATAGTTTTTGGAATTATAGCTTATTTATAAAGTTAGTTAACTTTTTGCTTCTTTTTTTGCTTTCGCCTCTCTTAATTTGTCTTTCTTACTCTTCTTTTTGCCTTTTACAGGAGCTGGTCCTTTTTCTCTTTTGGGTGCTTCACCTTTTAGTTCGTAACCTTTTATCTGCTCTCGTTCTAGCTTGATTTGGCTACGTTTTTCTATGACTTTAAAGTGAGCTTGTTCTTCATGACCTATGAAGCTTATAGCAACACCTGATTCTCCTGCACGTCCTGTTCTACCTATTCGGTGAATGTAGTCAGCAGGAGAGCGTGGCAGGTCAAAGTTAATGACACAGTCAATACCCTCTATGTGTAGACCACGGGAGATAATGTCTGTGGTAAACAAAACCTGAATCTTCTTCTTTTTAAACTGCTCTATGGTGTAGTTACGGTCTTCTTGGCTTAGGTCACCGTGAAATGACTCGGCTAGGTAGCCACGTTTTCTGAACTTTTCGGCGATGTTGTCGGTGGCTCTTTTGTTTGCCATGAAGACCAGTACGCTTTTGTATTTCTCTTTTTTGAGCAAATAACGAAGCAGTGGACCTCTGTTTTGGGGGTTGACCTCTATGACTCTTTGTTCTATTTTACTGACGGTTGGCGTTTCATCGGCTACGGTTACTCTGATGGCTTCTTGGGTTACTTTAGATGCGATTTCTAACATTTTTTCAGGGTAAGTGGCTGAAAAAAGAAGGTTTTGACGTTTGTTAGGAATGGCTTCTAAAATGGCATCTAACTCTTCTGAAAAACCGAGGTTAAGCATTTTGTCGGCTTCATCTAAAACTAGGAACTCTAAATGCTTTAGCGTCATCTGTTTTTTGCTCAACACATCTAAAAAACGCCCAGAGGTTGCGACCACTACGTCACACCCTTTTTGAATGGCGTAGATTTGGTCGCCAATTCCTTCACCACCTATGACCGAGACAACCTTTGGCTTTTGTGTCAGTGCTTGTCCAAAAAAGGAAAAGGCTTCGGCTACTTGAAGGGTTAGTTCACGGGTAGGGGTGAGAACGAGTACCTTTATTTTCCGTTTTCCTTCTGTTGGGTTTTGACTTAAAAGCTCTAAAATAGGCAAAACAAACGAGGCTGTTTTACCCGAACCAGTTTGGGCTTGTGCCATGATGTCTTTTTGTTCTAAAACAAGGGGAATGACTTGTTCTTGAATGGGTGTTGGTTTACTGTAGTTGTTCTTTTTTAGAAGCTCTTGAAGAGAGGTTGAGAGTTTTAGGTTTGAAAAAGGCATGAAGTATCTGACCCTTGGGATTGATTTTGGGAATTATATCTGAACTTTGTATATTTGTTCTATCAAGCATATTGGAGTATAATTTAAAAAAAGGATTTATCATGATTTTATATAAAAACAGTATATTAATAGCTCTAAGTTTAGGTCTAGTTATGGCTTGTAGTGTACCTAAACAAAAAGTAGCAGAATGTACATATATGGCAAAAGTAGAAGATAATAATTTATCTAATTTTGCTCCTCATGGAGAGTGTGGAAAATTTATAGATGAAGACAGTTTAGTTTTGTATCCTGAACACTTCAAAAATCTTAATTTTGGAAATGGTAATCTTGTATCTATCTATACTAACAATGGCATGTTTTATGTCTCTCAAACAGGTAAGGTTATGAAAACGGTTTTCTTTGATAATGGTGCTGACTATTTTGAAGAGGGTTTGGTACGAACCATTTCAAAGGGTAAGTATGGTTTTATGAATAATAAGTTGGAGATTGTAATAGAGCCACAGTTTGATTTTGTCTATCCTTTTTCAGATGGGAAAGCACGTTTTTGTAATGGTTGTAAAAAAGAGAAAGATGAAAGTGGTGAACACAGTAGTATGGTTGGTGGAAAATGGGGTTATGTAGATAAAGAGGGAAAAATAACTTTTAAGTAAATCATTTTTACAAGATGTTATAATTTTATTTGTAAAAATTATAATTATTAAAAGGATTAATGATGGAAAAAGAGTTTAAAGAATCTATAGAGAAATCAAAAGTGGCAGCAAAAGAGCTTGAGAAAAAAGTAACTGAGGTAGCAGGAGACTTTTCTGAGAGTGCAAGTGAGTTTTGGAAAGATTTACAAGTTAAGTTTGAAAAAATAAATGTACAGTTAGCTGGTTCATATGAAGAGATGGAAAAAGCAGGAGATGAAGCAAAGCTTACTGCAAACCTTGGAGCTATGGAAGCTAGTGATAAGTTTAAAGAGATAAAAGAGAGCCTTGAAGTTTTTAGTGATAAGGTAAGTAAAAATGCTCAAGAGGGTTTTGATGTGGTTTCAGAAAAAGCACTTTTAGCTAAAAAAGAGGCAGAGAGCTTGTGGGAAGAGAAGAGTCCTGCTTTAAAAGAAGAGTTCGCTAAGTCTAAAGAGAAAGTGACAGAGTTTTCTGTAAAAGCGATAGATGAGATTACAGACTTTTATGAAAAGATGTCTGCAAAATTCAATGAGAAAAAAAACTCATAAAGTATAGTGTTGATGGATTACCAAAAAATACTCAATGAGATAGAAGAAGAGCTTAAAGATGAACTCTCAAAAGGAAAGGTAGCCGACTACATTCCTGCACTTGCAGAAGTAGATGGTGACCAGTTTGCCATGACTATTACATTAGAAAATGGAGAACAATTTTCAGTAGGTAAATACAAAAAGGAGTTCTCTATACAGAGTATCTCTAAAGTATTGGCGTTCTCTTTGGCTATTGATATCTACTCAAAGTCATTATACAAAAGGGTAGGGGTAGAGCCATCGGGCAATGCCTTTAACTCTTTGATTCAGTTAGAGTATGAACAGGGTATTCCTCGAAACCCATTTATAAATGCTGGAGCTATTGTGGTGGTAGATGCACTTATGAGCCACTTTGGTGGTGACTATGCTGCACTAGAAAAAGTAATGACATTTACCAGAGAGATAAGTGGAAATTCTGAGTTAAAGTTTGACACAGTGGTTGCTACTTCAGAGATGGAACATGCTTCTCGTAACCTTTCTTTGGCTCATCTTATGAAGAGCTTTGGTAACTTTGACAATGATGTTACAGATGTGGTCAAAACGTACTTTAAACAGTGTGCTATTGTTATGACTACAGAAGAGCTTTCTCGTGCCATGATGTATTTGGCATTTAAAGGGAAAGACCCTATCTCAGGTAAGCAGTTTTTAAATGAAGCACAAGCAAAAAGGGTTAATGCCCTCATGTTGACTTGTGGTCATTACGATGCAAGTGGAGAGTTTGCTTTTCATGTGGGTTTACCTGCGAAGTCAGGAGTAGGTGGGGGGATTGTAGCTGTAGTTCCAAATGTTATGAGTATTGCCGTTTGGTCACCAAGACTAAATAAATATGGAAACTCTCATGTGGGGACTTTGGCGTTAGAGCTTTTTACTACTAAGACAGGTTTGAGTATATTTTAAAATTTAAGTTATGAATTTTATTAACACAGTAATCCAAAAGTGATATAATGGTTTCTCATAAAAATTAAAAAAGGAATGATTATGGAAAAAGATTTTAAAAAGGCGATAGAAAAATCAACAAAAGCTATGAAAGAGCTAGAGGACAAGGTTGAAGACATTGCTGCTGATCTTAGTGACAGTGCATCGAAACTTTGGAGTGATTTTAAATCTAACTTTGCAGATATGAACTCTAAGCTTAACAAGGCATCAGAAGACTTCTCTAAAGCAGGTGATGAGACAACACTTCAGGCACATTTAGGAGCTATGGAAGCTCGTGAGAAGATGGAGAGTATAAAAGATGATGTCTCAGACTTTACATTAAAAGTTGCAGAGAGTGCAGAGACTGTTTTTGATACAGCTACTCTTAGAGCTCATCTTGGAAAGATGGATGCTGAAGATTTCTGGGAAAAAAGAGGTAAAGGGATTACTGAAGAGTTCCATGCGTCTAAAGAGAGTGTTGAAAAATTAGCTGTTGAAGCTATTGGTGAGATTACAAGTTTCTTTGGTAAACTGGTTGATGAGTTTAACGACAAAAAAAAGAGCTAAGCTCTTTTGTAGGGATAAGGTCACGACCTGTCCCACGCATAATATACCAATAAATTGATTTTTTTATATTTCATTGGATATTGGAACAGAGGGCAGAGACGGGTTGCCCTTACAGTTTACGCCTCACCACGAATCTGATAAGTAATGTCTCCAGCACCAAATGCTGTGATTAAATCTTCTCTATACTCTTTTATAATGTTATTATCTTGAATAATCTGAACCACTCCATCTTTACGAGTAATGCTGTCTGCCATGTGAAGTTTATAGCGTGAAAAAGCACCTTTTAGGTCAATATCTACTTCCAGTTCTCCTGCTGCCCAAATAGGCAAAATAACCAACTCATCTACCCCCTCAAAACACTCTACAAAAGCTTGTAGGTTATCAAGTGTTCGGCTATATTTATGAGGTTGCCAAATAACATTTAGTCTGTTAAATTCACGTAACTCTTTATAAGATTGGAGTGACTCCATGGTTACTTTTATCTCTGTTGGATGGTGTCCATAGTCATCGATAACCACACACTCTGGTTGGTTTTGAATAATGTCAAAACGTTTCTTGATTCCCTTATAGTTTAGAAGATTTGTTCTAATGTCTTCAAGCTCTTCACCCATCTCTAACGCACCTAAAATAGCTAAAGCTGCATCAAGAGCAATATGATTACCAAATCCAAATACTTCAAAATTACCAAAATCTTTAAAAGTAAATTTGGTATGTGGTTCGCCATGAACCAAAATAAACTCTATGTTTGTAATATCTTTTGAAGGGTATAGTTTAATAGCATCAATATCAAGTGAAGCTAAAAACTCATCTTCTGCGTTAATAACACGTATTTTTGCTAAATTTAAAAAGTTTCTATAAGCATTGTAAAATCGCTCTTCATCATACTCGTAATACTCCATATGTTCAGGTTCTACATTAGTGACAATGGCTAAGTGAGGGTTTGAGTTCAAAAAGCTTTCATCACTTTCATCTGCTTCAAAAACTACTTTGTTATTGTCAGCATAGCGAACGTTTGAACCAAACTCTTTACTAATGGCTCCTATGAGTGCATTAGAGTCAGGAATAATAGAAGCTAACATCGCAGAAGTGGTACTTTTACCATGAGCTCCACCCACAGCATAGACCTCTTTGTCTCCTAAAATAGTTTTGAGTGACTCTTTACGTGAAAGTAGCTCAATCCCTAACTCTTTGGCTTTTTGGTACTCAGGGTTATTGGGACGAACAGCAGCAGAGTAGATGACCCTGTCTACACCTTCTACTGCATCTTCATGATGAGGTATAGTAATTTTAGCTCCAAAGTTGAGTGCTAAATCGTTGGTAATTTCTGTCTGTTTAATGTCCGAGCCTGAGATTTGATGACCATCGTTGGCTAAAAATTTTGCTAATGCTGAGAGACCGATGCCTCCTATTCCTATGAAGTGTATTTTACGAGTTGTCATTTATTATTTACTCTCTTCCAAAACTTTCAAATCAGACTTTCCAAGTTTTACATATTTTGCAAACATTTGAAGTAAAATATCTTTGGGTTGTACAAAATCTTGAATGAAGAAAGCAGTTGGGTTGTTTTCGTCTATTTGAGATGTATCTGCTAGTTTTTCTAAAAAGTCATCTAAGGTATGACCAGCCATAACGGCACAAGCGTGAATCATCATGGCATCTTTTAGTTCGTCGTCTTCTATAGTGTGGTGAAGTACTAAGAAAATCTCTTTTGCACCTTTGATATCTTTTTCAGAGTAACGCTGAATACCATGCTCATAGATAGCTCGTGCAGTTGCTAACTCTTCTGGGTCAGTAATGCTAAAGCCTTTGTGTTTTGTGAGGTTCTCTGCTAGTACATCAAATGCTTGGTTAACGATGAAGGTAAAGATATCGTTTATTTCATCTTCTGAAGCTTTTATAGCCATTTTAGTACCTAAAAGCATGTAGCCTTTTTCAATACTTTTATCTTGGTACATTTCATCTTCAAATTTTTTCATATCTGCTATGAAGTTTTCATCTTTTTTTAGTGCTTCTATGTCTATTTCTTGTTCTTGCATGGGTTTCCTTTGTTTTTTATTTTATCTGTTTGTGTTCGGTGTTACCGAACCTACAGGGCTTTTTTAATTCGTTCTAGTGCTTCTCTTGTTTTCTCTTCTTTATAGACTAAGGCTAATCTTACAAAGCCTTGACCTTGTCCTTCTCGTCCTAAGAATGAACCTGGGATTACTTTTAGGTTGTAGTCACTGTAGAGGTTTTTTGTAAATTCTATCTCATCCTCTACAGCCAACCAAATGTAAAAGGTTGCTAGTGGTGGTTCTACTCCTAAAACTTCTTTGGCAATTTCAAAGTTTTTAATGTATTTAGCTCTAAACCCATCTACATGTTTTTGGTCTGCCCATGCTACAGCTGCTGCATGTTGCAGTGGAAGAGGGGAGGCACAACCTACATAGGTTCTGTATGTCATGTACTCTTTTAGTATATTGGCATCACCTGCTATAAATCCACTTCTTAGCCCAGGGGCAGAGGAGCGTTTTGAGATGGAGTTGATGACTAATATATTTTTAAACTCAGAGTTTCCAACTTCTATACTTGCATTAAGCAGTGAAGGGAGTGGAGTATCTAAATAGAGGTCAATGTAACACTCATCGTTTAGTAGAACAAAGTCATGTTTGAGTGCCAACTCTACCCACTTTTTAAGTTCATCCATTAACATACTAGAAGAGGTAGGGTTGTTAGGTGTATTAATGATAACAAAATCACAACGCTCTAACTCTTTTTTATCTATGGTAGGTTGAAAGTTGTTTTGAGCAGTCAAGTTCATGTAAATAACTTCTGAACGAGTAGCTTTGGCTGCTCCTTCATATATCTGATAAAAAGGGTTGGGGTACGCCATAACAGAGTTTTCTATATCATGAAGCAAAAACTGTGGAAAGTTAAAAAGAACTTCTCTTGTTCCAAAAGTAGGGATAATCTGTTCATTTGTTAGCTCTAAATTAAAACGATTTTTCAAATAGGTGAGCATTCCTTCACGTAAAACAGCTTCACCTGATGTTTTTGGATACTTGTTTAAAAGTTCTGATTTATCTTGTAGTTCATCTAAAATAAACTGTGGGGTTTTAAATTGAGGTTCACCAATAGTAAGACTTAATGCTGTGTAGTCAGATGTTGGAGTAATGGGTTCTAATAAGTTATTGAGTTTCTCAAATGGGTATGTTTCAAAGTTCACGATGCTATAAGCCCTAATTTTTTAGGGTGATTATAGCAAAAAAAATATTTGGATTGGCTACTAAGAGAAGTAAATATAGATTTACTTCTTTTTCTTTCCACAATGTCTAAGTTTTGTGGTTTTTGCCATAGGTATTTTTTTATAAGTATCTTTCATTAATCTTGCAGCTTTTAAGTTGTCACAATTAACTTTGTCACATGGTATGGTTTTTGCCATAGGGATGACCTGGTACTCGTCTGGAAGAAGATTTGCTGAATCAAGATTTTCATCGTCACATGCTTCTCCCTCTTTTAGTTTTGGGTTTTTATTTTGACTATTGTCACCTGTTTGAATAACAATCTCGTCTACAATCTCTATGTTTAAACTTGTGTTTTCGTCAGCATTAATTTGAGTACTTTGTGGCAAGTTAGGTGTAGATTCTGCATAAGTATAACTACTTAGTCCAATCAATATAATTATTGTTGATGTAATCTTTTTATTTATGATAGGTCTCATTTTATTTCCTTTTATTTAAGTCTATTTTTTGAAATATATATAATTATAACAATTATAGTTAAATTATCACATACTATTTATTAAAATAGTATAAATAACTTTAATCTTAACTATATAGATTATATAATTAGTGTAATAAATAATATTACACTATTAATAATTAAAGTAAAGTTATGTGATATTTTTTATCACAATTAAAAGTTCTAATATTTTATGTTATAGTTTCATTAAATTCAGATTAGGAGAAGTTAAATGAATAGAATTTTATGGTTAGCGTGTTTACCTGCAATACTAATTTCAGGTGAGTTAAAAGATTCATTAATTAAGGCAAAAAAATCTCATCAACCAATGATGGTTTATGTTAAATCAGATAGTTGTCAGTTTTGTGATAAGATGAAAAATAAAACATTAAACGATATATCAGTTTTAGAAAATACAAGTGACTTTGTATTTATTGTTGCAGATAAAAATGATGCAGAGACAAAGAAGTATCTTCCTAGTGCACGTTATACTCCCACTGTATATTTTATATCACCAGAGTTTAAAGTTGTTAATACGGTAAAAGGGTATTTGGGAAAAGATGATTTTAATCTTTGGGTTGATGATAGCAAAAGAAAGTTAGGGTTAAATGGTATTTCTCATGTGGAAGATACTACAACAGATACAGTAGAAAAAAGTGATACTTGGATGTATGATATGCCTTCAGCTATGGACTATGCAACACAAACGGGCAAACAGATTATGCTTTATATTGATAGTCCTAACTCTAAATGGTCAAAAAAGATGTTAGACAATACTTTAGCTGATAGCAATATAAAAGAGGCTCTTGATAATTTTGTTTGGGTAAAGCTTCAAAAAGATAGTTCAGATGTCTATACTCTAGGTTTAGAACCTAAGTATACACCAACTATCTATTTTATGAAGGCCAATCAAAGTTCTTTGGCAACAGTTAAAGGTTATTTAAATCCAAGTGATTTCTTACAATGGATTAATTATGCAAAGTCAAAAATTTAAAAGACTTCTATTCCCCTATATAAATGGGGGAAAAAGGTTTAAAGACCTGTATTACAACTAGCAATATCTCCACTCTTAATACCCTTTCTAAACCATTCAACTCTTTGAGCTGATGAACCATGAGTAAAGGCATCTGGTACCACATAACCTTGTGCTTGTTTTTGTAAAGTATCATCACCAATAGCTGATGCTGCTCTTAATGCCTCTTCCACATCACCTTGTTCTAAAATATTGAAACGTTTGTGTGCATGGTGAGCCCATACCCCTGCATAACAGTCAGCTTGAAGTTCCACTCGAACTTGTAGTTGGTTAGCTCCTACATTACCTCTAGCTTGTTGTTTCATCTTTTGAACTTTTGAGAGTGTTCCTTCCATATTTTGAATATGGTGACCAATCTCATGTGCCAATACATAGGCTTGTGCAAAGTCACCAGTGGCATTATGTTTTTTACTCAATTCATCAAAGAAACCTAAGTCAAGATATACTTTTTGGTCTGCTGGACAGTAAAAAGGTCCCATTTGTGCAGATGCAAATCCACAACCACTCTTTGTTTGACCACGGTAAAGTACCATTTTAGGTTCTCTATACGTTGCACCATGCTGTTTATAAATATCTTTCCAAACCTCTTCTGTGTCATGTAATACAGTTGAGATAAATGCTGCTTGTCTATCATCGGCAGCAGAATTATTTACTTTTGATGAGTTTCCACCCATAACTGATGATAAGGGGTTGAAACCTGAAAAGTATGCTACAGCTCCTACTGCTATAATAGCCCAACCAAATTTGGTTTTTAAGAGTCTTTGAATAAATGGCCAAAGAAACATAAGGGTTCCCATAGAAGGCATACCTCTTCCTCCTCCACCACTGTGGGGGTCTCTTCTTCTATCTTCTACATTACTACTTTGCTCCCGGTCTTCCCATCTCATTTAGGCTCCTATGATTTTTTAGCAAATTATAACACAAGTAAAATTTGACTACAATAGTAGTAATTATTCTACATATAGTTTTTAGGAGTTCAATGTGTCTTTAGCTTTAGCAAGAAAGTATCGACCTGCCACGTTTGATGACCTTATAGGTCAAGAAGCAGTATCTCAAACATTAAGTTTGGCGTTAGATAGTGACAGACTATCTCATGCATATCTTTTTTCAGGATTAAGAGGTTCAGGGAAAACTTCAACAGCTAGAATATTTGCAAAAGCTCTTCTTTGTGAAAAAGGTACAACTTCTCACCCTTGTGGTGTTTGTTCTCATTGTGTTATGGCTGTCGAGTCACGACATATGGACATTATAGAGATGGATGCTGCGTCAAATAGAAAAATAGATGATATAAGAGAACTGATAGAACATACCAAGTATAAACCCTCAACAGCACGATATAAAATCTTTATTATTGATGAGGTACATATGTTGACCAAAGAGGCATTTAATGCTCTTTTGAAAACACTAGAAGAGCCACCAGATTTTGTAAAATTTATTTTAGCGACAACTGACCCTTTGAAACTTCCTCCGACCATACTAAGTAGAACACAGCACTTTAGGTTTAGAAACATTCCTCAATCTGTAGTAGCAAAGCATTTGGCACATATTTTAAACCTTGAAGGCGTTGAGTATGAACAAAATGCTTTAGATATTATTGCCCGTTCAGGTGCTGGGTCGGTTCGTGACTCATTAACCCTACTTGACCAAGCCATTGTCTACTCTAAAAACTTTATTGACCTCTCTACCGTTACAAATATGTTGGGTATCATAGAGCCATCTATGTTGGCAAAACTTTTAGAAGACATTATGGCAAAAGATGAAGTTAAGGTTTTAGATTTTATCAAATCTGCTAGTGAATTTGAAGCAGAGATGGTTATAGATGAGCTGATGCTTTACCTAAAAGAGGTTCTTTTAAGTGGTTCGCATACAATTAAACCTATGATTATAGAGCGTTTCTTTAGAATCTTAGCAGAGTCAAAAAGCTTGTTGAGTATGGGTACCGATGGTGAGTTTGTTCTCTCATTAAGCCTCTTTAAAATGATGGAAGCCTTACAGATAAAAGAGATAGATGTGATGATTCGCACGTTAGAAAAAGAGCTTTCAGGGGTGGAGGTAGAGAAGACTCTAGCTCCTATGCAAGAGATGGCTACTCCTAATAGGGTTGAAGAAAATCAAACTGTAGAAGTTACAGCAACGGCTATAGAGGAGTCTTTTGTAAATGAGCCTATTGAAGAACAATCAGTAGTTGAACCAGTCACTATAGCAGAACCACTAAGCAAACCTATAGTAGAAACACCACTAGATGAAGGTGGCAAACTTTTTGAAACTTTAATAGCAAAAATGTACGATAGAAACTATGAGCTAGGAGAGTGTTTTAAACACAGTATTGTCTATGTTTCATTTGCTTCCAATCTCTTAACTTGGGAGTCTAGTGCTTCAGATGATGAAAAAGTATTGCTTAGAAATAACTGGAGCATGATACGAATGTTTGTCCAAGACCTTTTTGGATTTGAGACGAAAATTAAAAATATTTCAAAGGAGTTACCCTCCAACAGTTCAGTAAATGAAACTGAAAAAACTCAAAACAGGGTAACACAAACAGAAGAACCAGCATCTATGATAGAAGATGAAGTGTTAAACCAACCTGTGACTGAAACGCCAACAGACAACGATGAGATGCCCATGAAAAGCTCATGCATAGCTCCAGAAGCAGGTGACACAGAAGCAGCCAAAGAGAAAGATGAAAAAACTATTTTAGATGAACCCATGATTGCCAAAGCATTAGAGCTGTTTGCACCGAAGAAGGTTCGGGTTAAGAGGAAGGTGTAGTGAATTGTAGATTCTAAAAGTTCTCCAAAAGGCTTAACGGTGATTTTGATATAATGTGTTATACTAATTAAATTAAAAAAGAGAGGTCTGATATGCAACTAAATGTACAGATTGAAGATGTCAATCTTCAAAAGCAACTTACTCAATATATCTCCCAAAAGAAGATGAAAGCCAATGACCTTTTAGTTGAGCTTCTTCAACATTTTTTTCAGGAAGATAAAAGTGTATTGCACTACAAAACTAAAAATCCAGAACTATCGGCTACTACATTAGATTTTAATTTAGAGAGCGATAAGGGGTATAAACTTTTTGAAGATGTTGATGATGTTAAAAGTTATGCAAAAGAGTTAAGAGCTAATGCTTGGAAATAGAAAAGTTTTTGTTGATACTTGTATAGTTATTGAGTATCTAAAAGATAATTTATCTCTTAACAAAACAAATTGTTATATTAACCATATTGTACTTATGGAGCTTTATATTGGTGCAAAAAATAAAAAAGATTTAAAAGAGATAAAAGCAAAACTACAAGGCTTTAAGCTTTTAGAGACCAATCAAGAAACTATAAACCTTTCAACACAGATTATTGAACATTTTTCACTCTCTCATAATGCAAAGATTCAAGACTCTATTATTGCTTCTACTTGTTTGATTAACAATCTTCCTCTTGCTACTTATAACTTACGAGATTTTCGATATATTCCTAATTTGGAATTGGTGTAAATGTTTTGTAGGGTGCTGTTTTTATTGAAATGTATCCCTTTAGGGACAACGCACCGTTAAATGGAATTGGCATAAAGGTAAATATTGAGTAATAAAACTGAAATAACAAGAGCTTTACGTGATTTGATAATTGAAAATGATAATGAATTTGTTGCTATTCTTTCAGGAGAATGGGGAATTGGTAAAACATATTTTTGGAATGAATTCAAAGAAAAAAATCTTACTAGTAAACAAGTTGTATATGTTTCACTTTTTGGATTAAACTCACTAGATGAGATTAAAAATGAAATTATTTTTCAACTTTCTAAATATACAAAATTTCTAAATAAGTCTCGTAATAAAATCAAAAGTTTAAAAGGTGGTAATATAAAATTTGATGATATTGGATTCTCTATTGGTGGAGCATTAATTAATTCATCTTTATCTTTTTTTTCAACAAAAGACTTTAACAATATTGTTATTTGCTTTGATGATTTTGAAAGACTATCAGATAAGGTTTCACTAAAAGATGTTATGGGTTTAGTATCACAGTTTAAAGAACAAAAAAAGTGTAAAGTTATTATGATACTCAATGAAAAAGAGTTAAATAAACTTTCAACTATTGATGGTAAAAAATATGATGAAATTTTTGCACTCTATAAAGAAAAAATTGTTGACTATACTTTTAACTATCAGCCAAACTTCAATGAAATTTTTAAAATTATAGAAAAAGATATTGAGTATTTTCAAACAGAATGGGTTTCTGATTTCTTTAAAGAAATAAATCTTGAAAATATTAGAATCATGAAGCAAGTTGTTTATCATTTAAATCATTTTAAATTTATTGAATCTTATCAATTAGAAGATATTGTAATAAAAGAATTTTTAAAAATAGCTCTACCACTATTTGTTTTTAAAGCTAGATGTAACTATAAGCATAGTGAATTAGTGAACATGATTAACTATCGAAGTGAAAAAGCTGTAGAACTTCTTTATAAAGAAAAAAATATAGAATATGAGCCAATAGCATATAATGATAAATATGAAAATTGTATAGAACAAAATCAATATATTGGATTTTCGAATGATACAGTAACTACAAAAGGTATTCAAACAATTGTCTATAATTATTTAGATAATTATACTACTGATAGAGAAGGACTAAAAAAACTTTTAAAAGAGAACAATAAACTTGTTAAAGGTTATGAAATTAGGGATGAAATTAGAAATTTAACAAATAGCTTTCATGCAGATTTTCAGATTACAAATCAAGAAATATCAGAAAAAGTATTACTTAAACTAAAGAATAATAAAGAGATTGTATATCAATTTTATGGATATGAAAATTTTAAAAAAGTTATAGATTACATTAAAAAATTTACAATACATAAAGATATTTCTATTGTAGAAAAAGAATTTATAGAAAATTATCTTAATAAAAACTATATAACTGCTAACTACGATTATGATGATTCAATAGAGCTTATTCAAAAAGATTACTCTTGGGCAAATGAATATATTACAAAATTAAAAAAATCTCATAAAATTAAAAATAATGATGAGATATTTACAATTATGAATAATTTCATTAATAATGATATTTTTAATCCAGAAGAGGGCTACAAACTTAGTAATATTTCTTCAGAAGAGTATAAAAGACTTATATTAAATTCAAAAGAATTTGTTTCTTTACTAATTAAATTTTTATATAAACTAAATCGTTATGGATGGGAAGAATTAGATAAAGCACAACATAGTATCAAAAAAGCTTTAATCCAATTAAAAGATACAAATAAAGATTATGAAGAAAAAGTTAATAAAATTGTCGAAACAACAAAAATATCATTGGATAAGTAATTTGAAAAATAAAATTCCTAACTCCAATACACATTCCCAAACTGGAGTTTGGGAACAAGGGCGAAGCCCTGTAGGTCGGGATGTCCTCTTCCCGACATTTGTTTATATTACCAATAAATTTCATCGTTCAATAAAAACTTTATATGCTGATATTTTTTGTTTGTATGGGCTTTTTCTTTATGCCTGTTTTTGTCGGGATGAGGGCAACCCGACCTACGGGTCTTTAAGCCTTTTGGCGAGATTTTATTTTATGCCAATTTTATTTGATGGTGCGTTAGCAAACAGCACCCTACGGAAATATGACCATTTCTTATTGATGTTAAAAGGGAGGTTATGATGCTTTTAGCCGACATAGGAAACACCAGAATACACATCTTCAATGGTAAAGAGGTTATTCATCTAAGCCATGAAGAAGCCATAAAAACATATAGAGATAAAAAGCTCAAATACATCACTGTGAAACATCAACTTAAAGAGCAGTTAGTGGGATTAGATAATTGGGAAGATGTTTCTGATTTGATGCGTATACCTAACGAGTATGAGACCATGGGCATCGACCGTAAAGCTTTGTGTTTGTCTCACTCAAATGGCATTTTTGTTAGTGCTGGTTCGGCTATAACGGTTGATGTGGTGGAAGAGGGTCGGTATGTTGGAGGGTTTTTACTTCCTGGGCTGAAAGCTTATGTCGATGCTTATGCTTCCATCTCTCCTGCACTTAAAACAGAGTTAAATCCAAAAGTATCTTTAAATGAGTTAGCTAAAACAACTAAAGATGCAATAAGTTTTGGTATAATCGCGTCCATAAAAACGCTTGTAGAAAAATACCAAT
>JALUKQ010000029.1:0-5002 GCA_027056485.1 Campylobacteraceae bacterium
TGATTATATAGTAAATTTTTTAAATTCTGATTATATAGTAAATTGAGTAAATTGAGTAAATTGAGTAAATTCTGATCGGGTATAGTAAATTGAGTAAATCGGTATACACCACTGAGATCACACAGCAACCCTCTGAACAACACACCTATATTATCAATAGGCCGCCGTATAACTCTCATCACTACTGTACCACTACAGACTACACTACAGACTACACTACAGACTACACTACAGACTACATTACAGACTACACTACAGACTACACTACAGACTACACTACAGACTACACTACAGACTACACTACAGACTATAAGTATGTTCCGCACTTTAGTAAGTTTTTGTGAAGTTCACTAATGGTAAGATGACGTGAATCTAAGAGTATAAAGGACCGAGTAGATGCTGCCTGATGAGTTAAGATGGTTAAGCGATGAGTATAAACCTGCTAAGATTGATGATATTCAAAGGAATATCAATAAATTAATGTCGCCAGATAGTGGCTATTTTTTTGATGGTTTGATTTTAGTATCTAATATCCCTAGCAAGTTTAAATGGTTGGGTTTTAAGAAACCTAAAACACAAATCGAGAAGAAGTGAGGATCGAGCAATGGCTTTTGTGTCATCTTTAAGCAGTACCCGTATAGTTTATATTATGGAATTTGAGATTGACGGAGAAGTCTTGCATAAAATCGGCATAACTGATAGGAAAGTGGAGGATAGGTTTATGGATATTCTTAAAAGCTACCACTCCGTATACAGGAATATACCTAAATGCAGATTGTTACGATTTAAAACCAATAAACATAACAATGTTATTGAGAAAATCTTGCATAGGATGTTTAGCGATTATAATGTAGAGTTTGATAAGAAGTTTAATGGGTACACAGAATTCTTTCTTCTCGGGGATAAGATAGAGGAGCTGTTAGAAGTGTATGATGATATTATAACTAAAAAAATCTCATTAGATAAAAGACCTATCTTACCTGATTGGGCATATAACGAAAAAGATAGAGAGTACTCTGACGGCGAATACTTAATAGCTTCTGACAAAATTACGAGCACTATAGCCAAAGTAGAGTAGTTCACTTAACCACCATTAACCACTCTTAACTTCTTTAAACCTTTTACAGACCTTTTACAGGTAGAATTAAGGGCAAGATAAGCAAGAATTTGGCATAATTCTAAAATGTTAGTATCAACATGGAAACTTGCAGAAATTGAGGGAGTGACACCTCAAACTATCCGAATGTGGGTCAAGGCAGGTAAATATAAAGATGTCACAACAACAAGCGGTGGACACATTCGTATCCGAATAGAATCAAAAGAAAGGAGGTTTATATATGCCAGAGTCAGTTCTTCAAAACAAAAAACAAGTCTTGAGAACCAAATCAAAATTCTTCAAGAAAAGTACCAAGACTACGAAGTTGTCTCTGACATTGCCTCTGCTTTCAACTTTCAACGTAAAGGACTTAGAACCATATTGGAGTCAGCAATGCGAGGAGAATCAGTCACTGTTGTGGTTACCACACAAGACCGTCTCGCAAGAAGTGGACTCAAGCTCATTAGATGGATTATTGAACTACACGGAGGAGAAATCATCTCATTGGAAAAGAGTCCTAACTCCGAAACATTTGACACCAATGAGCTTATCGGTTTCATTACCAGCTTCTGCAATTCCCATTACGGCAAAAGGTCAGCTGAAAGACAGAAAAGTAATAGCATCAAAAAAGATTAGATTTTATCCTGAAAATAAGGAGGCTTATGACCAAGCTATAACACTTTATAGACGAGCTTATAACTTAGCTGTAGAGTGTTACACAAACAATAAACACTTAGATGAAAATGGTAAATTTAAAAACCTAAGACCACAAATAAAAGAGCAATGCAAAGAAGAGCAAATAGAAAAAGAGCATATATATAACTCAATTATTGTTGACAATGCTGTGCTTCAAGCTCTTACAACATTCAAGGCTGTAATGTCTAAGAATAAGAAACTGAAAGGCTCAAAGTCTGGATTCGCCTCTGTTAGTTTTAAGAGTAGGAAAGGTTCAAAGCACTCTTTTTCAATAGATAGAATGCCAAAGGGTCTAAATCCTGCTGTCAAGGCATTAGGAAAGATTCACCTAACTGAATCTGTACCAGAAGAAGCAATTAATAAATCATGTATCATAACTTATGACAAGGGAAGATGGTTCATTCAGGTTCAACAACACATAGAAATCAGTGCCGAAATCCAAGGCGATGTGAAATGTGTGGCGATTGACCCTGGAGTTAGAACCTTTGCAACTTGTTATAGTGATACTGAAGTTATTGTTGCTGGAGATGACTTTGCCAAAGAGAAGCTTTTCCCTTTGATGAAGAGAGTAGATAAATTACTATCACAGAGAAAGTTAATCGAAAACACCAAGAAAATTGAAGAGCAATGGTATCAAGATAGATTGAGACATATTGACATGAAAATCAATAAGTTAAAATCTAAAAAAGACGACTTGTTGCTTGATTTACATAGCCGATTGGCTTATGATTTGGTTCAAAAATATGATGTAATTTTTCTTCCAACCTTTGAGACACAAAAGATGTCAAAAAAACAAGGCCGAAGAATTCGCAGAAGAACCACAAGAGAGATGCTCTCTCTTGGTCATTATGAGTTCAAATTGAGAATCAAGTGGTATGCCAAAAAATACGGGAAGCATGTTGTTGATTGCAATGAAAGCTATACATCGAAAACACGCTCATGGAATGGAATCATTGATGAAAAGCTGGGTGGCAAGAAAACAATAAAAGACGATAATTTTATCGTAGATAGAGATATAAATGCAGCAAGAGGAATCTTGCTGAAACAATTAAATTTGGCAGCTTGAGCCTTATACATAACCATATTCTTGCGAATGTGGCGTATTTAATCAAGAGACCTTTTATACCTTCAGTTAATCTTCAACAATTAGATGTGATAATGAGCTAATCTTAAATAAAGGAGATCTTGTGGAAATTAAAGAATTAATCTTCCCAGAGGCTATGCCAGATATGGTAAGTGAGTGGGATAAATATGTTCCCATAGTACAAGATAAAGACAGCTCAACAGTTACAGTATTCTTATTTAATAATATTGAAGCTCCTGGAGCGTATGCTGAGTTAGTGTATACTTTAGAACATACTGCTGCATCTAAGGTTGTGCTAAAGATTAATAACGGGGGAGGGGTACTGGATTCTTGTCTGTCTGTTACTGAGGCTATTAAAAACTGCAAAGCTACAGTCATAGCTGACTTAAGCGGTACAGTAGCCAGTGCGGCTACTATGATAGCCTTAGCTTGTGATGAGATAATACTAGCCGACAGCACTAGTTTTATGATACATTCTGCTAGTGGTGGTTATGGCGGTAAAATGCATGAATCGAAGGCTTACATGGAATTTAGTGATAAAGAGATGAAAAAGATGTTTAAAGACATTTATGCAAATTTTCTTACTTCGAGAGAGTTAAAATTAGTTCTTGAAGGTAAAGATATGTGGATGAATAAAAAGGATGTACTGACTAGATGGGATAAACGAGCTAATATAGAAGGTGCATAGTATGGTACATTTTACAGAATCTGTAAGGAGATACTTTTATGAAATATAAATCTTTAGATAGTAATATCATATTACTGAATGCTAATAACTTATTTGCGTTTAGTGGTGATAAGCTCATAATAACCTCAACAGTTATGAGTGAGTTGGACAATAAAAAGACAGGGATGACGGAGTTAGCTTATAATGCTAGAGAGTTTGCTAGGATTATGGCTAGATCCAAAGTTCTTGATATCATAAAAAGAGAGAGGTTTATTGAAACCATCATAGAGGTCGATGACTTAGAAATATCAATAATTTCTGGTGTTACTTATAACGTAAACAATGATGACAAAAATGCCAATGATCTTAAAATAATACAAGCTACCAAAGCCTACCAAGATTATATCGGTGAAAAAGTAACTATTATAAGTAATGATACGTATATGCGGTTACAGGCATTAGTAGCCAGTCTTGATGCTTCTGACTTTAAAACCGTGGAGAAGGTAGAATTTGAGTTTGCTAGAGAAGTGGCAATAGATGATTCAGCTAAATTCTCTACTTTACATAATAGTAAGATTACTGATGTAGATAAAGAGTATGTGATAGGTAATTATAGTTATGTGTTTACTGATAGTGCTACAGGTCAGGTTAAACCAGCTACAATAACTAATGGGCTAATAAATGTGCTTGGTGGAGAGTCAGAAAGTATGTTGCAAAAACAGATGGCTGCTCCTGTTAATATAGAGCAGAAATTAGCTAGTAGAGCCATACTGGACAGCACTATAGACTTAGTACTTATAGAAGGGTTAGCAGGGTCAGGCAAGAACATCGTTGCCACAAGCAGCCTACTTAAACTGTTCAAAACTAATAAAAATAAGTATGAGAAAATAGTTTACATTAGAAATCCTGTCGATGACGTAGGGAACCCTGACGAGGAAATAGGATTCCTGAGCCAACCCCTGTACAGTAAGATACTTACCCCTAGCGGATGGACTACTATGGGAGAAATAAGCATAGGAGATGAAGTATGTACACCTAAAGGTGGTGTTGCAAAGGTAAAAACCTTATCCCCTATAACTCACAAACAGACGTATAAGATCATTACCAATACTGGATTAGAAACTTATGCCAGTGGTGATCATTTATGGGAAGTAAGGTACGGTAAAAAAGAAAAAATAGTTACTACTCTTGAATTAAAGTCAGAGTTATTAAAAAACAGCTATAAATCAAAGAATTATTTTCTTCCAAAACTATCTAAGATAGAATTTGACAGGACAGAAACTCTACCTCTTGACCCATACTTTATAGGGTATATGATTGGGGATGGAATCTTAGGCGGTAGTCATGTTAGAGTTGCTATAAGTGATGCTGATGCTGAAGAAAGCTTAAGTAACTTAAGACAATCTATTAGTTGCTTTCCTGAGTACACTATAAAAAGAAGTTCCAATAAAAATGTAGT
>JALUKQ010000029.1:5012-15321 GCA_027056485.1 Campylobacteraceae bacterium
GAGAGAGGGAATAAGATAAAGCTCAGATTAAAAAATCTCGGATTAACTTGTTCTGCTGATAAGAAATTTATTCCTGATGTGTATAAATTTGGAACAATAGAAGATAGAATAGAATTGGTAAGAGGTCTAATTGATTCTGATGGATGGGTAAAACAAAGCACACATAGCACTAATGCTTATTATGGAACATCTAGTCTCAGATTAGCAAGAGACGTTGTTGATGTTGCCAGAAGTCTTGGATGTCAGGCCTCTATCAAGATCGACAAAACAAAAAATGTTGGTGATACAGTAGGAATTTGTGGCAACGAAGCTACAGTGAATTTTCAAAGAATACTTGTTTGTATTAATAGACTGACGTTTAACCCAGCAAAACTACTAAGAAAAGCTAACAGATACCAAGGTTCGTATATGCTATCTCAAGGAGATAGAGTAGTTTCTGTTGTAGAGAATTGTAATGAGGAAGTTAGGTGTATTGGGTTAGACGACGAGCATCACTTATACTTGACTGATGGGCTTATTCCGACGCATAACTCCACTAACGAGGGAAAAGAAGCTGTGTACCTAGGTCCTATGGAAGATACACTTGAGTTTCTAGTACGTAATAACCATAAAAAGAACAAGTCTGTAAAAGCCAAGGAATATGAAAAGCACATAGCTGAAAAGGTTGAAGAGCTAAAAGAGAACTATAATATAACTTCTAGAATTAGTCTTGGATTAAGAGGTACCACGTTTAACAATACGCTGATTGTCTGTGATGAAATGCAGAATGCTAGTGTAGCTACGATGCAGAAAATATTGACCAGAGTAGGCAAGGATTCAAAAGTTGTTGTACTAGGCAGTCAAAACCAAATTGACAGCAAGTACTTGACAAGACATAGCAATGCGTTTGCATACTTACTTGAAGAAGCTAGCAAGCGTACAATAGACACTTCAATTAGAATGTTCGCTATTCAATTAAAGAAAACACAACGTTCAGAGATGTGTGAGTTTGCAGAAAACTTGTTTAATAAGGTAGGTTAATGAATAGTTTAAATACTAGAAATGAAGAAGAATCACTATTCTCTAAAGAGCAAAGGACATAACATGGTATTTGAAACTAAAGGTGAAGATATGGAGGTGGGTATATTCTTACCTACTACAGAGGTTTTAACAGATGATGGCTGGAAGTCTTTTGATGCTGTAAATTCTTCTGATATGGTGTTACAAGCTGAGTTCGATCAGGGTATATTTCCTGGTCTCAGTTTTGTACATCCTTTAAGATCTATACGGACACAGTTTTGTGGTAACATTAATATAATACAGAATGGTGAGGTGCATATAAGCTTTAACAGAGCACTTTCTTCTTTAAAAGCTATAGCTACAGCCATAGAAGATCACAAAGAATCATTATTTAGTATTTCTGTGGCTGGTACAGCATTAGGGTCAACTAGCCCGCTAAGTAAGGATGAAATTAATCAACTAAGCTATAAAACCATCTATGACAACAGACGGCATTTAACTAGTATTAGTCTGTCTAAAGCTATAAACATAATTGCGTTTGTTTGTAATTATGACCCTGATAAGGGCTGTTGGTACTATTCTTATTCTAATAAAGATTTTATAGACTTCTTACAGGTGGTCGCTCTTATGAGTGGTAGTAGGGCTGTTGTTAACTATAGTAGTGGTGTGTATAAGATTAGAATTTACAACTTAGATACATCTTTTATACCAACATCTAAGCTTGAACTTAGCAAAAAGTACACTTGTACAGACTTATATAACATAGAAACTCAGGCTGGTGGTATAGTTATTAGAGAAAACGGTAAAATAGCAATAATAGAAAATAAATATAGTAGGATTACATAATGGAAGACATCATTAAACCTGGTGAGCCACTAAAAACCCATTTTCATGATTATGAAGGGTTGACTAGAGAAGATATTATGAGAATTATGCCTAAGAACATCAACAAACCTATATCTGACGAGATGATAAAAGTCATAAATAGAATGGGTGAAGATTGTGGTATTATGCAGGAGTATCTCGAGGAAAACTTTTTAAGCAATCTTAATGTGTTACAAGAAAAGAGAATTTCAGTAAAGCATTATGTTAACGCTATAAAGTTTGTAGCTTTACGACAGAATTATAGTCTAACAAAATCTTGGGCTATAGTATTTCCTGATAAGTATAAAGCATTAAAAGATGCTATTGATGGTGGAGCTGACTCTAAACAAATAAATATAGCAGCTCATGCTTCTTCTTACGCTCAGACTAAAGCTGTAGTGAAAGTAACAGCTCAGAGCATATTAGCTCCTAGTATAGTGTATGCCCCTATGCATCATCATGCCGTAACAAAGCTTTATAATCTAACTAATGGTGTAGCATCAGGGTATCCTTTGGATGCAGAAAATAAGCCTCCTAGAGTGTCTCCTACTGTGCAACTAAATGCTGCTATAGCCTTGGAGCAGATAACTAGAGTCCCTGAGGATACAACCATAAACCTAAAAGTTGAACAAGGTGATGCTCATCTTGAACAGCAAAAAAAGCTTAATGAGAATATCAGAAACTTAATTGATCTTCAACGGAAAGGTATAGAGAGTGGTAAAAATGTCACAGAAGTGCAGAAAGTATTCATAAACAATGATGATGATTACGATGATGCTGAAGTAATGTAGTTAATGGTGGTGATTAATGTATAGAGTAGTAGATCTCGATAAAGAAACAGCAAAAATCTACCCCAACGGTGTTGATCCTAGTGCTGGTAAAAAAATATATTATAAGAAAGGTGATCCTCTTAATGGAAAGGTACTAGATGCTTTTGCGTATACCAAAACAACAATAGAAGATCTCCTTGACAATATAGATTTAAAACTAGAATGGTACATACCTTCTGATCACGCTATTGAGTTTATGATATTTATTAGGTTGGTTCTTGGTGAAGAGCCTGAAAATACATCCCCTCCTGCTCACTACTTCTTCATGGATTGTTTATTCAACCAACCCAACGTAAAACCTTTCTTTATGGCAAGAAATATAGATTATGATAATCTTAAAAATAGAGTAGCTATATTAGCCAGTAGAGAGTTTTCCAAGGCTCTATGTATGGATACTGAGATAAGTACTCCAAACGGATATAAGACTATTGGCGAACTTCGTGTAGGCGATAAAGTCATGACTAGAAACGGTAAACCTACAAAGATCATAAGAAAGTCTAAAATGTTTTTCGGTCCTGAACACAACACCTATAAGATGGCACTTGAAGATGGACGAGAAGCACTTGTATCTAGGGATCATCTCCACATTCTCTGGAAACAACATAGTGGTCATTTTCCAGAACAGGCTAGTGGTAGGAGCTATTATTCCCCATCAGGTATGAAAGAAGTAGTAATGGATACTCAAGATCTTTTGAATGAGGGTATCTTACGGAATAGAACTAAAGGAGATAAGCACCGAAAAGGCACAGAAAGTAAATTCTTTATACCTAGGATGGCAAACCCTGTAGAGTATGATGCTGTAGATTGTCCAATAGATCCGTATACCCTAGGGTTAATTCTTGGAGATGGTTCTATAGATAAGAATACTGGGTCTGTTCAGATTACAGCTCATAAAAGTGATTTCATGGAGTATGCTAGTAACATACCATACAAAATAAGCAATGTGTACTGTAAAAAAGGACAGGAGCATATTTGCTTTTTCAGCATTCTTGGTATAGGCAATCTAATTAAAAAGTATGTAGGAACTGGTACATACTATACTAAACGAATACCAGCGGATTTGCTGCACGGGTCTGTTAAACAAAGGACAATGCTATTACAGGGTCTTATGGATATAGGTGGTACAATTAACAAGAGAGGTTCTATGAGCTTCTCTACTACATCTGAAGGTCTAGCTAAGGACGTACAGCAACTTGTATGGTCTTTAGGCGGCAAAGCTCCCATAAAAGAATACTCCACTTCTTCTGAGTTTGGTAAAGTATTTGTGGTAACTGTTGGTCTTAATAATATACAAGTATTTAGACTCCCTAGGAAACTAAACAGAGTCACCTACGTCCCAGATAGGGACTACTCCGCTGTAATATCTTTAGAGTTAGTCCATACTGTTCCAATGCAATGCATCACTGTAGAAGATCCTAGTGCATCATTTTTACTAAAGAATGGTATCGTTACTCACAACTCTACACTTATAGTATATCTTATTCTATTCATGGCTACTAAAGGTGAAATGCCAGGTTTTGGTAAAGTGCTGTATGGCATATATGTAAGTGATTCTATGCGTAACGGTGTTGAAACTACGATGACAACTATTAGGAAAGTATTTCTTGAGAGTGTGTATTTACAAGACAGATTTGAGGATGCTAGGCTTATTCAGACTGAAGTTAACTTTGTAAGAAAACCTAGAACTAAAAAAGAGATTGACGTTTACAATCATCACGTTGTGGAGCTTAAAAAGTCTCCCGATACTGTTCCTGGACGGATGAAAAGAACATTCTCACTTACTGGTGTTGGTGCTAATACAGGCTCTAGGGGTAAGAGAGATGGTCTAGCTAGACCTGACTTTTCTATATTTGATGATCTCATCAGTAGTGAGGTAGATGCTTCTTCAGAAACTATTATGCACAACATAGAGTCGACTATTGAAGCTGATGTTCTTCCTGGTATGAATAATAATGGTAATTTTTCCATAATGATCGGTACTCCATACAATGCTAATGATAACATATACAGAAGAATAGAAACTGGTACTTGGCTCCCTGTGGTGTTTCCTAGAGCTGAGTCTATGCCTACAGGTACAAAAGAAGAATTTGTCAGTGTTTGGGAAGATAGACATAGCTATGAAAACTGTAAGAGGGATTATGATAGAGCATTGAAAGCTAAAGAGTTTGGTGACCCTAGCCCTATGCGTAGATTGATGCAAGAGCACTATCTTAGAATCGCCAGTGAGAGTGATAAACTAGTCCCAGAGTCAATTATACAGTGGTATGAGAGGAAAATGCTTGTTGAGGTTTTAGACAACTACAGCATATATATTACCACAGATTTTACAACTACTAGTGATTCTACCTCTGATTTTTGTAGTATTTTAGTATGGGCTATTAGTAGTAATGATGATTTTTACCTCCTTGATGCAGTGGTGCAAAAGTTGGATATAACTACTCAATACAGCACACTATTCCGAATGGTAGTTGTATGGGGAGTAAATAGAGGTAAGTACATAAACGTAGGGGTGGAAGTAGATGGTCAACAGAAAGCTCATCTGTTTGCATTGAAGCAGCTGATGATCAAGAAGGGTGTGTATTTCTCATTTGCTAAGCAAAGAGGAGCTTCTTCTTCAAGAGAGGGAATATTGTCCGCTTCTTCAGGAAATAAGTTTGAGAGATTCCAGTATTTCTTACCTAATTTTACAAACCATAAAGTATTTTTTCCGCATGAACTTAAAAACACGCCAGACATGCAAGAGGCACTTAAAGAGCTTAGCTTGGTGACGTATAAAGGGTTTACCAGTAAGCATGATGACTTCTTAGATGCCCTTAGCCAGCTGGCATTTATAGAATATTTGCCTGGTGGTGGCTCTAGTTTTACCTACACAGATGCAAACAGCGGGCTAGTTGCGGATGGTGCTATCTTTGATGATCCTTATGGTAGTAAAAGCAGTAAATCTAAACGTAAAAACTTTAATAGTAGCGTAATTTTTTAAGCTTGCTTATGCTAGGATAAATTATAAACCATTAAACAGGTTTGTACTTTTGGAGGTATTTATGACAGCTCAAGAAATTATAAATTTATCTGTAGCGGGAGAGCTAAAATCGCTGGCTATTAAATCTGATACTACTGCTGTTATTGGGTTTTTAAACTTAGGGCTTATTGAGCTTTATAAAAAATTCTCTTTAAGTACAAAAGAGTATGTTGTTACATTGGTTGGTGGCGTTACTAACTACACCATGCCTAATGACTTTATGTGGCTTGTGGGTGCTTATGAGCATACCGTAAATAATGACGGTAGTTACACTATATCTAAGCTGATGATCAATGAAGCGGATAACTCACTCAGTATTAACATGACTGGTTGGAATACTGTACAAATTCCATTTATTGTTCCAGGATACCAGATATCACTAACGTATGTAGCACAACCTGTACTTGTTACAGAAGCTACTCTTAACAGTATAGTAGAAATTCCAGCACAGCTTATAGCTGCTTTACTTAGTTATATGGCTTATAGGGCTTTTCTTGGTGTGGATGGCAAACAGCAATCAGAGCAGAGCAATCATTATAAAATGTTTGAGTTGGAAATTCAGAAAGTTGTTAATGGGGGTATGATAACTACAGATAACTTATCTATGTATGAGAGAATAAAAAATAAAGGATTTGTATGAGCAATAGATGTTCAATTTTTTACAACGGTTCGAGTAGCGGTGGTGCTTGTGGGTGTATTGATGGAGATGATGTCAACAATGCGTTTGATGTAGTTACTATACACCCACCTACACTTGACCCCCAGAGTTTTACTGCACATTCAGCAAATGTCGGTGATGTACTAGGGCAGTTAGTGGTGGTAGACGATGGTGGAGACTCTAATATAACTTTTAATATTGGTATTAACAATGAATTAGATATTGATGCACAAAATAGACTTATTGCGAAAGTGCCTTTGTCATTTATTCCAGGCTCATCTAACATATACAGGACTTGGATGACAGCCTCAAACAGTGCAGGAAGTAGTAACGATCCAGATCAGATAACAGTTACAATTATGGCTAATGCTCCTACTCTTGCTGGTATAACATATGATGTACAATCTGGTAATATGCAGAATCCAGGTGTTCTCGCTGGTGATGTTATAGGTGTGTACACCATTCAAGACGATGGCGGTGATCCTAATGTTACTCTTAACTTGGAAGCTAATCCTTATTTTCATTTAGATGGGACTAATGTAATATCAGATAAGACTTTTAGATTTGCTTCTACTCATAGTATAGTTGACTATAGGGCTAATCTCACAGCTACGAACAGTGGTGGTACAAGTAATCTGTCGTACATCGAAATACACTTACTTGTTTAGGGGTTTATGATGACTTTTACGGAATTAGACTACATAGCAGAAAAATGTAAGGTATTGTTTGCCCCCAAGGAAGCGATACCTACGCCACATGAGATTGATAGGATTATTCAATTCTATCTGGAAAATAACCCTCAAGACACCACTCTTACTAATGAGCAGGTGAATATAATCATAGACCAGTACTTACAGGCACACCCTCCTGTAGATCAAGTTAGAACAGATGCTGAAATCAATAATCTTATAGAAATATACTGTAATGCACATCCTTGTGTTTGTGATGAGGTTACTCAACCAGAAGTTGAAGCTGCTTTTCCAGATGGACCACCTCTTGTGGTAACTCCTAGCATTAACTGTATTGCTGATGTATCCATAGCAGAGAATAACGTAATCGGAGATACTGTAGTACAGTTAGTCGGTGATGATGGTGGTGAAGCAGCAGTATGGGCGTTAGATGTTCCTAGTAGTGTAGTAGCCAATATAAACCAAAACGGACTTATTACAGCTAATATCGTGTATGACTATGAGACTACAACCTCTTATACTCTAGTTGTGTCGTACACTAACAGTGTAGGTGCAGCAGTATGCAATATCCAACTACACATCACAGATGTTGTAGATTAAGGATGCTGTATGACTTTTAAAGAATTGGATCTTATAGCTGAGAAATGTAAAGTACTGTTTGCTGAAAAGGAATCAGTACCTACTCCACACGAGATAGACAGAATTATTCAGTTTTATTTAGAAAATAATCCACAAGATTCCGTACTTTCAGATGCACAGATAGCAGCAATAATAAATGAGTACCTAATACTAAACCCACTACCAGATCAAGTTAGGACAGATGAAGAGATCAATAATCTTATTGAGGCTTTCTACCTTCTTCATTACAGCTGTGTATGCGATGAAGTCGGACAGCCAGAGGTTGATGTGGCTTTTCCAGATGGTCCTCCAGTCGTAGTTGCTCCTACTATTACCAACTGTACTAGTGATGTCTACATAGCAGAAAATAATACTATTAATGATTTCATATTTCAGATGTCAGGTAATGATGGTGGAGGTACAGCTGTGTGGGGCTATGGTGCTTTTGGTGGTACGGTGACTAGCATAGATCAAAGTACAGGGCGTATTACAGCTGATGTAGTATATGACTACGAGGGAGTATCTTCTTATCCTCTTAATATAACATACACTAACAGTGTCGGTACTGCTACTTGTGATATTCAGTTACACATTACAGATGTAGCAGAAGGTGCAGCACCTGCTATAACTTACTGTCCTGTTGGCGTGAATATTCCTGAAGGAAACAGTATTGGTGATGAAGTTACACAACTAACAGGCACTAATGGAGGAGTAGTAGCTACTTGGGCTTTATCAGTCGGTGATTCTAGCTTTAGTATTGACCAAACTGGTCGTATAACTACTGACATCTTATATGACGCAGTAACTACCCCTACACATAACATAACAGCTACATATACTAATGCCTATGGCAGTGTGCAGTGTGCGTTTACTTTATCTGTAACATTAGCTAGACCTCCGTTAGTGGAAAATCAAGTCTTTAGTATGGTTGAAGGCAACAACGTAGGTGATGTTATTGGTCAGCTAGCTGTAGTTCATGACGGTGGTGATGCAGCTCATCTATTCTACACACTAAATAACAATACCCACTTTGATAGTGATGCTAATGGACAGTTAACTGCTAAAGAGGTATTTGATTATAATGTAGCCAACCAATTTACTGCAAGTTTTATGGCTACTAACAACTATGGAGATAGTAATAATGCTGTTGCCACTGTGAATATAGCAGAAGATACATGCGTTGAGGTATCTGCGTGTTCAATTCTTATAGACCAAGTAGCAGCTCAGGATGGGGTCACACTAGATGCGAATACAATAGTTGGGACACCAGATGTAGCTATTAGTGCTACTGAATGGCAAGAAGGTTGTCCGATTAACTTTGAACTTGTTGATAACACGTTACTAACATTTGATGGTACTGATTTTAAGAATGTTAATCCTTTAGCTGTTGGAGATTATACTACTGACTATGTGACTAAAAGTTTATCTTGTACACAAGCTACACTTACAAGGAGGTTGAGAGTACTAGCATCACTTAACCCGCCTACAATTAACTCTAAATCGTTTACGGCAAGCTGGAATACAGATGGTGCTACTCTTTTACAGTCTGTTAATAACCCAGCTGGTGATACTTTAACGTTAGAGTTGCTATCTCCTTTAAACGATCCTCATATAACTAATGTGTACTGGCATAATAGTCAGGTGGCAGTTGATTGGACTAGAGATCCAGATGATTTTTGTGGAGATTTGGCAGTAAAAGTGCTTATATCTGGCGATTCTGGCTCTTGCATATATGAACTGACTATAAAAGTAGAAAAATTAATAGGATTACAGGGTGATTTCCATCTTAGATGGTATGCTGATGCAGTCGCTGGTGATATATCCTATATGAAATTGAGCGATTTAGTTGCTCCTAATAACTCACCTACACCAGAAGTATTTTCAATGGATGCATACCCAGATATGGAGATAGCAGACCCTGCCACAGGTACAGTTCGATTAAAAGTTCCTGCAGATCAAATAGTTACAAATAGCCCGATAGTGACAATTACTAACGGGTGTGGTAGTAGGACTTTTAACTTAGGTTCTAATTATATTATGTCTGTTCCTACAGTTTCAGCTGGAGGTACAATAGGTCCTGCTACATGCCCTCAGTGGAGTACGTATGTTAGTGCCGCTCACAGCTCTTATGACTCTGTTGTTGCGATTGAGTGCCCTAATCCTCCAGGAGACATTGTAGTTAGTGCTAACGGACATATCTGTTTTAGTACAGCACAAAATTCAGGTGATTCTCAAGTAGTTTTAACTTGTAGATGCCTAACTAACTATAATAGGTATTCAGATTGGACTGATGTAACATTTAATGTACATATTCCGTAATGGTTATATGTATTCACAGAATAAAAACTAACTAGGAAAATATATGAAAACAACAGAATTAAACTTAATTGCAAATAGGATTAGAACCACATTTGCACTTAAAACAGAGTTACCCCAAGCTGGGTTGACTCAGGCTGAGGTAGATGCCATTATTACACAGTACCTTATAGATCATCCTCAAGACACTACTCTGACAGACGCACAGGTAAATACTATCATTGAGGCATACCTTATTGCTAATCCTCCTACTGATCAAGTGCGGACGGATCAAGAGATAAATGCTTTGATATCGTTATACTTAACTAATCACCCA
>JALUKQ010000030.1 GCA_027056485.1 Campylobacteraceae bacterium
TTAAATTTAAATTCTGCTTTAAAATGTTCGCCTCTTTTTGCCATAATCTTTTTCTCCTACTTTCGTATTTTACTCTTTTAGGAATTTATTTCTGATTTAGCTGTCTAAGTTTTGGGGTACATCATACTTTCTTCCCTTAACCAATATTTAGATAAAATATACTCAATATAATCTTCTAAAATATGGATAAAAATGAACAATGAACTAAAATTTATAGACTTATGTGCAGGTGTTGGAGCTGGTCGACTTGGGCTTGAAGCAAATGGATTGGAGTGTGTTGGTTATAGTGAGATTGATAAAGATGCAGAGGCTACTTACCGAACACTCTATGGTAATGAGGTGGCTTTTGGTGATTTGACGAAAATTGAACCTCAAATGCTTCCTAATTTTGATTTGCTTATTAGTGGATTTCCTTGTCAAACTTTTTCTATTGTAGGAAAGAGAGATGGACTTCAAGATGAAGACAAGGGGCAGATTATCTATCATATATCTCGAATTTTAGAAGAGAGAGAAAACAGTTTTTTTATCTTAGAAAATGTAAAAGGTTTGGTCAACCATGATAAAGGACGAACTTTTGATATTGTCTTGAATTTACTTGAATCTTTAGATTATGAAGTACATTATAAGGTGCTTAATAGTTTAGATTATGGTGTTCCACAGATGCGAGAGAGAATCTATCTTGTAGGTGTGAAGAAAGAGTTAGTAGAAGATAGAAAATCTTTTTCATTCCCTTCAAAAATAGACAGAAAACATGATATATCGTACTTCTTATCTGATAGAAGAGATGAGTTTGTTTTTGATAAATCAAAAGCAACTTATGCTACTTTTGAATCCTATTTGAAAAATAAATATAATCAAGGAAAGTATGATATTGATGAGATTTTAAAAGAGGATTATGTGGTGCTAGATACTCGCCAATCAGATTTGCGTATCTACCCTCAAAAAGTTCCGACACTTAGAAGAGGACGGCATGGAATACTCTATACAAAGGGTGGTAAACTTAGAAAGCTATCAGGTTATGAAGCTTTCTTACTTCAAGGATTTACTAAAGAGATGGCAGAAAAAGCCTCTCGTGAACAGTCCAATGGTAAGCTCTTGGCACAAGCAGGAAATGCCATGACCATTAATGTTATAGAGGCTATCTCTAAAGAGTTACTAAAGTATGTTAGTTAGCTCTACTTCGTAAAAATTTTAAGAACTCTTCTGATTTAAATTCACTCTTCTCTTTTAGTTTTAACGAGAACATAATATTTGCATTGTTAGTAGTTGAGCGTTTTCTAATCTCATAAATATTCTCTTCTTTTGGACTCAAATATAAATGTTCAGGAAGCTCTTGTGGGTGTGTACCAATATCTCCATGAAAAAAACTCTTTTTCCCATCTACTTTTATCTCATAGTTATCAAACAACTTTGAAATAATCTCCTCTGCTTTGCCTCGCATAGATTTAGCTAGTGAACTAGTGCCACTTTTTTTTCTGCGAAGTGAGGCTGAGATTTCAAAATGTTCAGCAAGTTCATCAAGTGGTATAAGCACAAGATTCTCCATAGTTAGAGATGAACTCTTGGAGGAGGCAATAATCCAATTATTCCCTTTAAGTTGATACTGTTCTATAATAAAAGAGAAGAGAACTGATTCGTCAATTTGAATAGGTATCGAAGATTGAGCTACATTAGAATAGGTCTCAAAATTAGCATTTAAATGGTCAATAAGTATTTGTGTTGAAGCAACTTTGGGATTTTTACTTTTTGTAGAAAATTCAAATTGACCATTATTTAGAAGTACTACAATTTGACCTGCTTGGGAGGGAGAATACTTGGCTTCAATTTGAGTTAGAAGTTCTCCCTCTTTTGTATGAACTTTTATATCAGGAGCAGTAGAATCACTTTCTCCAAGATTTTCAAAAGTAAACTCTGTAAAATAGCTGTTTAAAAACTTTGTTGCAGAGAGTTCAAACTCTTTCCATTTTTCATTCATGTCATAGTCCTTTTACTAATTCAGCTATTGAGATTTCAAGTCCTTCACAAAGACGAATAAGATTAAAATAGGTTGGATTTCTTTTTGCTCGTTCAAGCAATGAGATATAAGTTCTATCAAAATCACACTTATGTGCTAAGGCTTCTTGAGAAATCTTTTTTTCTAATCGGACACTTTTAATTCGTTCTGCTAATTTTTTTAATTCAATATCTCTGTTCATAATCGTATGGTACAGAAAAGAAGACGATTTAACCACGGACTATATGTCACCTATTTATGCTATAATTATGAAAAAAAGGACAAAAAATGGGAATGTTCGACACTGTAATTTTTGAAAAACCAATTGTCTGTAAATGTGGTCAAAAAATAGAATCAACTCAAATTAAAGAGTTTGAATGTATGCTAGATACTTATCATGTAGGTGATATGATACCATCTGCTCCAATGTTTGCTCTTTTTGAAGAGTGGGACTACTGTTCTAACTGTAAAGCAACCATAGAATTTTATGTAGCTTCTTCCTATAGAGTCTATGTGGGTGTTTATGACTCTTATAAAACAGCAAAAGAGTCAATAGATGGGTTTAATATGGAGAAGCTTTTAAAATTAGAATATAGATTTGGTTCATTAGAGCATTCTACTTTAGGAGATTGACACATATCAACAGTGATTAGCTAAAATAATAATACTATTAAGCAGAGGTAATTATTGTGGATACTAAAAGTGTTATTAGTCATTTGAATTTTTTTAATAATCTCTCAGACGAGGAGATAGATAGACTTGTAAGTATATCTTCATTAAAAAAATATCAGGCTGATACACTTTTATACTATGAAAAGAGTGAGAGTAATAGGCTACTTTTCTTAGTTAATGGATTGGCTAAAGCTTACAAGATAGACAAACACGATAATGAAATATTTCTCTACTATATTTATAAAAATCATATACTTAGCGATATAAGTTCTTTAGATACAACCTCCTTGACCAGCTATTCTAACATTACACTTGTGGAAGATTCTAAACTATTATCTATTGATTTTGATGCTTTTAAAAGAGATTTTTTAGAAAAAGGACGGCTCTGTTTGGAGTTAAGCAATGAAGTAATACGTCAATCAAAACAGTTACAAGACTTGGTTAATCGAGAGTTTATTTTTGACTCAGTGGCAAAGGTTGCGATGATGCTCTCTTCTGATTTGACTATGTTTAATAAGCTGAAACGTTATGATGTTTCATTGATGCTACATATTCAACCCTCTACACTTTCACGGGTTTTGAGTCGTTTGAAGCGAAATGGTCTTATTGACATTGACCATGGAGTGGTTATAATAGTAAATGCAGAAGGGTTGAGAAAAATTTATGAGGGGCTAGAAGATGCATAAAATCAAAGTAGTAGGTGGAATAGTTTTCCTATTGTCAATTATTTTGGCTCTTTTATCTAATTTTATAGCCACTCAAAACAGAATAAACAGTAACTCATTGAGTTTTATAAATGAACAAAAAGCTTTTACGCAAGAGATTTCAAAATCTATATTTTACATCTATCGAAATGGTGAGAGGGGTGCTGAAACTTTAGATGAGACGATTAAGAAATATCTTGAAAATGCAGAACTTAATGAGAGTGAGTTTACGCAAAACAAGCTTATTACAACGTTGTGGAATATATTTTATGCTGATGTCCAAAAGTTTAGAATACAACAAAAAGTAAGCACGGGGTATAACTCGGTCATTACAGCAAAGCTGGTAAACCGTATTTATCATAACAATGTTTTGTTGGTCAATGAGTTTGATAACCTTATTGAGCAAAAAAGAGCAGAGTATCGTAATGAGATAGATATTTATAAAAAGATAGAGTATCTGCTATTTATAGTTTTAATTTTACTTCTTATCTATCTCTTTACTCAGGTTCGAGAGATTATTTCATTTATTCAAAAGTTCTCTAAAACCTCAAAAAAGATTATTGAAAATTCTACTATTCAGGGTTTAAAACCTATAAAAGAGATAGAGCAAGAGGAGCTAAAAGAGGCAACAAGAAACTATAATCATTTAGTAGAAAAGATAAACAGTTCCATAAACTATTCAACTCAATCTATGGAGCAGACCACAAAATCTTTAGAAAAGGTAGCACAAAACATAGAAGACTTTATGGAATTATTGTCTACCATGCAAGAGGATGAGTCTGAAGCTTTGTTTGAAAAAGAAGATGCCGTTATAGACTCCTTAGAGAGCTTAATGCGTTTACGAAAAAAGCTTAAAAACCTACAAACAGACTTGGATAATCTGACCTAAGTCAAATTATAATCTCTAAAAATTCACTAATATATCACTATTGAGCATTGTGTACTTTTACAATCTCAAAAAAAATATAGGAGAATAGTATGATTAGAGCATTTTCAAAGCTCTCTGCTATCCTTTTAGGTTCAACACTGGCTGTTTCTGTGGCAACAGCAAATAGTGGTGAACTTGAAAAGATTATGAAGAAGAGAGGCTTAACAGAAAACGATGTAATTCGTGCAGCAAAGACTTATCTACCGACAGGTGGACGAGACGAATTTATGGTATTTTCTTCGGGTGGACAGAGTGGACAAATATTAGTTTACGGTGTACCATCTATGAAAATTTTAAAGTATGTTGCTGTATTTACACCAGAGCCTTGGCAAGGGTATGGATTTGATGAGGACTCCAAAGCAGTTCTTAGACAAGGTAATGTACGTGGACGTGAGATAAATTGGGGTGATACTCACCACCCAGCACTTTCTGAAAAAGATGGCAAATATGATGGTAAATGGTTGGCGATTAATGATAAAGCCAATCCAAGAATTGCAATTATTGATCTTGAGGATTTTGAGACAAAGCAGATTGTTGTTAACCCTGTATTCAAATCGGCTCATGGTGGAGCATTCTTTACTCAAAACTCTGATTATATTATTGAAGCGTGTCAATATGCTGCACCATTTGATAATAACTATCACCCAATCGAAGAGTACAAAGAGACTTTCCGTGGTGGGGTTACTATGTGGAAGTTTGACCATGAAAAAGGTCGAATTCAAGCAGATAAATCTTTTACAATAGAGATGCCTCCCTATATGCAGGACTTATCAGATGCAGGTAAAAATGCTTCAGATGGTTGGGCATTTACAAACTCATTTAATACCGAAATGTATACAGGTGGAATTGAAGTTGGAATGCCTCCATTTGAAGCAGGTTGTAGTAGAAATGATACTGACTTTTTACATGTATACAACTGGAAAAAGTTGGCTGAACTTGCAAAAGATGACAAAAATGTAAAAG